>CAURDG010000092.1:0-6307 GCA_963523555.1 uncultured Cardiobacterium sp. | reverse complement strand
TACACCAGCAAGGCGGGGCTAAACGACTCCGGCTACAGCAACGCCAAATACGACGAACTGCTGCAACAGGCGAGCCAGGAACAGGATGCAGGCAAACGCGCCGCGCTGCTGCAAGCTGCTGAAAAACAACTGGTGGACGATTACGTCATCGCGCCGATTTACAGCTACGTCAGCAAACGCCTAGTCAAACCCTATGTCAAAGGCTATACCGCCAACGTCATGAACCTGAACCCGTCCCGCTTCCTGCGGATCGAAAAATAACGCGCCTTGCGTGAATAAAAAAAGCCGCCTGCGGGCGGCTTTTTTTCTTTCCTATTTCCAGTCTGCTTCGCTCTCGACAGGAATGCCGTTTTTCTCCAGCCAGGCACGCACTTTTTTACCGAACGCTTCTTTGTGCGGGTAGGGGAAAAAGTCGCGCTGGAAGGTGTTGCCTAGGTCGTCTCTGGCGCGCGGGTCAACGCCCATTTGCAGGAAGCGCCACAAGTCGTCATGCGCGTGGACGAGTGCGGCCTGGTGCAGCAGGGTACGGCCGTCTTTCGCCTTGGCGTGGATGTCTGCCCCGGCTTTGAGCAGCAGGTCGATGTTTTTGCTGGTTTCCCCCCAGCCGATGGCGCCAAAGAGCGGGGTTTCGCCGAGGACGTTGCGTACGTTCGGATCGCCGCCGTGTGCCAGCAGGGTTTTCAGATACCACGGGTCGTGGACGATAGCACCGAGGTGCATCGGGGTGTCGCGCATCGGGCCGAGGAAGTTGGGGTCGGCGCCAACTTCCAGCAGGGTGGTCACAGCACGTTTGTTGCCTTCTTTGATCGCCCAGTCCAGCAGGGACAACTCTTTGTGAATAGCATTCGGGTTTGCGCCCTGCTTGATGAGTTCGCGGCAGCGCGCGCTGTCGCCCGCTTTGGCGGCAGTAAACAACGCCTGATCCTGTGCGGATGCTTCGGCTTGGGGGGTGGGGTTCACGGGGCGGGCGAGGACGGCGGCAATTTCCGGTGGGGCAGTGAGCGGGGTGCCGACGGCTTCGTTATCTGCCGTTGCAGCAAGCGGGGCGGCAAGGAGGGCGAGGATGAGCGTGGGTCTTTTCATGGGGTTTCCTTGATAGACAAAGGAGTGGTGCAAGGCGAGGCACTGATGATGTCAAAATCGCTGCCTTCGGTATTTTCCGCACGGGCGTCCAAACCGGAAGGGTGGAGCCAAGGCAGCTTCATGCGTATTCCAATTGCCCCCTTTCACCAACGGGCGAAAGGGGGGACGGTCAGCGGGCAATCAGTTGACCGTTTTCGAGGACAACGCGGTCAACGGGGACCTTGAAGTAGTTTTCGAGGGCGGACCCGGCGGCACTTTTCAGGAAGGCGTACTGTCCTGCGAGACTTTTGTCCTGATGGTGACCGTGCAGCACCATCGCGGCATAGGAACCTGCCATAATCATATTGATGTATTTCTCTTTGTCGGCGGCGACATAGTCCTCCGGATGTTCGCGCACAAGGCGGTCATACTGGGCGATGACGCTTTTCATGCCGGCATCTGCGGCGTCATCCAGAGGCAAGTCGTGATAGACGAGGTAATTGTTGAAAAGGAAGGCACCGAGTGCCGCACCAAAGGTATGCGGATGATTGGCTTCGAAGGCAGTGAAGCTCTTTTTCAGCGCAACGGCCCATTGCGCGCTGTCGCCCGGCATACCGTTGGTGAAGGTGGCAATGGCGCGGTCCAGTTCTGCCGGGCTGACATCGTAGGCTTCGGCTGTCCGCGCAGTACCGGCGGAACCAGCGAAGACGGCGGCAATCTCCGGCGGCGCAGTAAGCGGGGTGCCGACGGCTTCATTATCCGCATTGGCAACAAGCGGGGTGGCGAGGATGGCGAGGGTAAAAAATTGTTTTTTCATGAGGTTTCTCCGTTAGCGGATACGCATCCGTCCGTCGCTGACTTTCACCTGATCAGCGGGGACTTTAAGGATGCTTTCCAGATTGCGTTTGGCGGCAGCCTGCAACTGCGCGTCGGTGGTGCCGTTGTCCTGATAGTGTTTGGTGCCGGCAATCATCTGCATGCCGAGCATCACCATCTGCACATAGGCGTCTTTGCGGTCTTGGGCGGGGATGGCCGCAAATGTGGCGGGATGTGCGCGCATGGCGTCATCAAAGTGAGCGACGATGCTGTTGTAATCGCGATTGAAGGCGGCTTCGTCGTTGAGCGGCAAGTCGTGATAGGCGACATAGCTGCCATAGAGAAAGGTGCCGAGCGCGCCGCCCATGGTGCGGCGGTTGTCGCTGTCGTCTTCGTAGTAAGCAAAGAGCTGCTTGTACATCTCTTTCGCGGCAGCCTGCCCGGCGGCGGGGTAGAGGGCGGCGAGTTCGCCCGCAACGCGATCTACATCATCGGCGCCGGCCGTGATGGTGAGGTCAACAGGCTTTGCAGCGACGGCTTTTTTTGTTTCCTTCGCGGAACCGGTGGCGGTGTCCCCTTCATCATCATAGTCATTATCCATGGCGGCATAGGCGGCGCCGGACAAAGCCATGGTAGATTGCACGTTGAAATCGGGAATGAAAGGCGGGACGTAGTCGTACTGAGCCAGCGCGAGCATAGGCAGCGCGACGAAGCCGAGGATGATTTTCTTCATGAGGGTTCTCCGCAGGTTGAGGGGAATGTCGCGTTGTGGGACGGCAACGGGCGGATTATAGGGTTTTCCTTACGAAGAATCTTTGGGATTTTTGGTGCCATGCGCATCAATATCCGCCACACTATCAATGGATTATATATTGTCCGTATATACGGTTAAGCGCTTGGTAACCGCACGTTCAGAAGACGTTTAGAGTGGGTTCAAGCAGTGTTTAATCAGTCGTTTCATGTTTTACCCAAGCCCCTTGCATGCTTTCCCCCTCAGGCCGCATGAGCATGAAACGGCTTGCATAACAACCCCCGGCCATAGCTTGTTACCCTTCTGACCAAAATCGCGGGAGATTTCCCCAATGGGAGGAGAGACTTTTCGTGCCAAACGGGATAAATACTAGGTTTGCGGCGGCCGCCAAGCGGGACGGTTACTGGGCTTGCGGCGGCAGCCAAGCGGGATGTTTACTGGGTTTGCGGCGGCCGCCAAGCGGGATGTTTACTGGGTTCGCGGCGGCAGCCAAGCGGGATGTTTACTGGGTTTGCGGCGGCTGCCAAGCGGGATGTTTACTGGGTTCGCGGCGGCCGCCAAGCGGGACGGTTACTGGGTTCGCGGGGCAGCCAAGCGGGCTGGCCGCGTGGTTTCCCCGCAATATTCAGTATTCCGCACCCAATGCAGCGCCGAACAGGTCGCGCATGAAGTCGGCAAGTTCGTCATCGCTCAGGGGTTTGCCGTTGAGTTGGTAGCCGTCGGCATTGATGGCGAAGTCGAGGGTGTAGCGGTCATCAGCGGCGACGAAGTGCATTCTTGCCAGTTCGTCCGCGCTGAGGAACTGACCGAGCAGGCCGCCGAGTACGGCGCGGTCAATGTGGGCATGCAGGCGACTGCCGTGCAGGTATTGTGCAAGCGGCGGTTTGCTGCCGTTTTTGAAGGTTTCGAGGTCGGCTTCGCTCTTGATGTGTTCGGCAAGGGTGATGTCGACGCCGATGCCTTTGTCTGCGCCATTCAGGGCGATGGCAAGGTGCAGGCCGAGGTCGCGCGCAAGCAGGTCGCGTTGTAGTTGGTCAACCAGCACTTCGCTGCGTTCTTTGCTGTCCACCATGGCATCCAGGGTGTTGGAGGGCAGGTTTTGCGTGAGCTGGCTAATGCTGTCCGTCGCGAGTGCGGCGGCGCTATTGTCGCCACGTAGCGGTTTGGCTTGCTGGAAGAGATCGGCAGCGGCTTGTACGCTTTGCGGGCTGAGGTTTTTCAGGGTGTAGTCGAAGTGAAACTGGTCGGGGACGACGGGCAGCAGCATTTTGATTTGGCTTGCGGTCTCGCCAGCGATGGTGAACTGGCTATCGAGACGGGCGATGAGGTTGTAGGTGCTGCTTTCTTCTTCGATGCCGAGGAGGAGGCTGTTTTCGCGCAGGCTTAGGTCGATATCGCCGTCGTCGGTTTTGAAGCTGCTTTCGCCAAGGCGGTATTCGACGCGTGCGGGTAGCTGTTTGCCATCCACGGTGATGAAAGGCAGGCTGACTTGCGGGTTGCGCAGGATGGCCTGGATGTCGTCATCGCGGTAGTTGATGACCGGGCTGTTCAGGGTCAGGCCGCTTTCGGTGTAGTTGAAGGTGATTTGCGCCGGTTCGAAGGTGCTTTTGTCCTGCTGGACGCCGTGCATGTCGAGGGTGAGGGTGTTGTTGAGCGGGAAGCCTTTCTCCGGGCCTTGGATGGTGATGTCCGCCCCCTTGAAGGTATTGCCGTTTTTTTCTTCTGCGGGAATGTGTTGGGTGTAGGTGAGGTTACGCAGCAGATTGACGCGCAAATCTCCGTCGGGTAATTGCGCCTCTGCGGGATGCTTGATGGTGATGCGGGTGATGTCGAAGCCGGTGAGGGTCAGCGGCGCATGGCGGATGTCGAGCGGGTAACGGCGGATATTGTCGCCTTCGCTAATGGTGAGAGTGGCGGTCGAGCTGGCGTAGCCTCGCTGGTAGTTTTCCAGGCCAAGTTTGAGCCCCAGGTGTTTGGCAGCTTGTTCACCGAGCGAACCATCAACTTTGTCGTACAGGCGTTGTTCGGTGAGCCGACCGGCGAGATAGGGCGCACCGGCGGCGGTAATGCCGAGAATGACGGCGAGGGTAAGGATTTTTTTCATGTTTTTTAGGGGATTGTTTATGAAAAAGCCGGATTCCCGTGGAAATCCGGCTAGTACTTGGCTCAAGCGGGGCTTACATCATGCCCATGCCGCCCATGCCTCCCATGCCGTCCATGCCCGGAGCGGCAGCTTCTTCTTTCTTCGGGATTTCGGCGACCATCGCTTCGGTGGTGATCATCAGGCCCGCGATAGAAGCGGCGTTTTGCAGGGCAAAACGGGTCACTTTGGTCGGGTCGATGATACCGGCGGCGAGCATGTCGACGTATTTGTCGGTCGCGGCGTCGTAGCCGTCGTTACCTTTGCCGCTCTTGACGCGGTCAACAACCACAGCGGCTTCGCCACCCGCGTTGGCGACGATGGTGCGCAGCGGGTATTCCATTGCGCGGCGGACGAGGTCGATGCCGACTTGCTGGTCGTCGTTATCGCCTTTCAGACCTTCAATGGCGCTAACAGCGCGGATGAGGGCAACACCGCCGCCCGGCACGATGCCTTCTTCCACGGCAGCACGGGTAGCGTGCAGTGCGTCTTCCACGCGGTCTTTTTTCTCTTTCATTTCGACTTCGGTGGCCGCGCCCACTTTGATGACGGCAACACCGCCGGCCAGTTTGGCCACGCGTTCTTGCAGTTTTTCGCGGTCGTAATCGGAGGTGGATTCTTCGATTTGCGCACGGATGCTGGTAACGCGGGCTTCGATTTTTTGTGCATCGCCATTACCGCCGATGATGGTGGTGTTTTCTTTGGCGACGACAACGCGTTTGGCGGTGCCAAGCACGGTCATGTCGGAGCTTTCCAGGGTCATGCCGAGTTCTTCGGAGATGACCTGGCCGTTGGTGAGGATGGCGATGTCTTCGAGCATGGCTTTGCGGCGGTCACCGAAGCCTGGTGCTTTGACAGCGGCGACTTTGACGATGCCGCGCATGCTGTTGATGACGAGGGTAGCGAGCGCTTCGCCTTCGACGTCTTCAGCGACGATGAGGAGCGGTTTGCCGGCTTTGGCGACGCCTTCGAGGATCGGCAGCAAATCGCGGATATTGCTGATTTTTTTGTCGTGCAGGAGGATGTAGGGCGCATCCAGTTCAACGCTTTGGTTCTGTGCGTTGTTGATGAAGTAGGGCGAGAGGTAACCGCGATCGAACTGCATCCCTTCGACGACTTCCAATGAGTCTTCGAGGCCTTGGCCTTCTTCGACAGTGATGACGCCTTCTTTACCCACTTTTTCCATCGCTTCGGCGATTTTTTCACCGACGGTACTGTCGGAGTTGGCGGAGATGGTGCCGACCTGCGCAATTTCTTTGTGGGTTTCGCACGGTTTGGACATGTCGTGCAGCGCTTTAACGGCGCCGGCAACGGCTTTGTCGATACCGCGTTTGACATCCATCGGGTTCATGCCGGCAGCAACGGCTTTCAGGCCTTCGCTGACGATGGCTTGAGCGAGAACAGTCGCCGTGGTGGTGCCGTCGCCGGCAACGTCGTTGGTCTTGGAAGCGACTTCCTTCACCATTTGCGCGCCCATGTTCTGGAATTTGTCTTCCAGCTCGATTTCTTTGGCGACAGAAACGCCGTCTTTGGTGATG
>CAURDG010000091.1:0-6386 GCA_963523555.1 uncultured Cardiobacterium sp. | reverse complement strand
AGGACGCAGCGCGCCATGCCGCGTTCGGCGCAGATGCTGGCGGCGACCACGGTGCGCGGTTCGTCGCCTTCGGGCAGGACGATGGTTTTTTGCGCAGCGATGGCACGCTGCACGATTTGGTAGCGGAAGGCGGCGGGCGAGAGACTAACCGCGCGCGCGGTGCTGAGGTAGCCGTCGATCCAGTCGTCTTTGATGCTGTCGGCGATGTACTCTTTGGTGTCGCGAATGCGTTGTTCGTCGTCAACGGGAATGTAGCGGTTGAATTTTTCTATGAGTTTGCTGATTTCCCAGCTGCTGGTTTCGAGGTGCAGCACCGGCAGGCGCGCTTCTTCGAGCAGCGGTTTGCACAGCTTCATGACGACATCGGAAGCGGGCAGCGGCCCGGTCAGCACGAGACAGGCGAGGTGGTTGCCCGCTTTGGCGCTGATAGTGGTTGCCATCAGGGCATCGTCGCGATCCGCCGAGAGGAAGATGCAGTTGCCGGGTTGCAGGAAGTCGGCGGCATTCGCCGGGGTGCGCGCAAAGAGGACGTAGTCATGGATGCGGCGGGTGGCGCTTTCGCCTTCGAGCAGGATGCTCGCGCCGAGGTGTTGTTGCAGGTCGCTGACGCGCGGCGCACCGAGTTCGGGTTTGCTGGTGATGGTGCCGAGCAGGCGGTATTTGTCGCCGAGTGTGCTGGTGGCAATATCGGCGGCGCTGAGGGCACCTGCGGCATTGATGTGGTTGATGATGACGCCGAGCAGCTGGTTCTTGCCGATGTTGCCGGCGGCGTAGTCGAGCTGGTTTTCCAGGCGGGCTATGCTGCTGGTGCGCGCGTCGGCAAGGAGGATGACGTCGGCATTGAGCGCACGGGCGATTTGCCGGTTCACTTCGTTGGCGTAAGGCACGTTGGCGGTTTCCAGCAGGCCTTCCATGACGACGACATCGGCATCACCCTTCGCGGCTTCGAAATTCTGGATGACGGTTTCCATCAGTTCGTCGAGGTTGCCGGCATCCAGCGCCTGCTGCACGGTTTCCGGGCGGATAGCGAGGCTGTCGTCAGCGGTGGTGCGCGCGGAATGGCGCAGGACACTGCGGCTGTGGTCGATTTCCTGCCCTTCGACGTCGTACTGGATAACGGGTTTGTGGAAGCCGACTTTGATGCCCTTGCGGTCAAGGGCGTGATAAAGACCAAGAACGGCGGAAGTCAGGCCGATGCCCTGACGGGTGGCAACGACCAGGATTGTTTTTGCCATGGTGGTTCTCCTTAGGCGCTGAGTGCGTCGGTATCGCGGGCGATCATCAGCTCTTCGTTGGTGGCGATGACCCATACCGGCTTGCTGCCGCTTGCGGCGATGTTGCCTTCCTTGCCGCGGAAGGTTTCGTGGTTCTTCTGCGGGTCGAGCTTGAAGCCGAGGAAGCCGAGCAGTTCGACCGCTTTTTCGCGCACCAGCGAGGAGTTTTCGCCGATGCCGCCGGTGAAAACGATGGCATCCGCGCCGCCGAGGCCGACCATTTGCGCGGCGATGTTCTTGGCGAGGCGGTAGCAATAAACGTCCATCGTGCGAATCGCCGCTTCATCGCCCTTGGCATAGGCTTCCTCAATCGTGCGGCAATCGTTGGAAATGCCGGACAGACCGAGCAGGCCGGACTGCTTCCACAGCATGTCATCAACCTCTTTCGGGCTCATGCCCATCTGCCCGGTGAGAATGCCGAAAATGGCCGGATCAACATCGCCGGAACGGGTGCCGTGTACCACGCCTTCGAGCGGGGTCAGCCCCATCGTCGTATCGACAGAATGGTCAAAATCGACCGCGGCGAGCGACGCGCCATTGCCAAGGTGGGCAACGACCGCTTTCGGCTTGGCGATGCCGAGTTTTTCCGGCAGTTGGCTGGCGATGTAGCGGTAAGAGGTGCCGTGGAAGCCGTAGCGGCGGATTTTGTTGTCGGTGTAGAGCTTGTACGGCAGTGCGTAGAGATAGGCGCGTTCCGGCATATGCTGGTGGAAAGCGGTGTCGAAGACGACGACCTGTTTCAACTGAGGGAAGACTTCGCGCGCAGCGTCAATACCGGTAACGTGCGCCGGGTTGTGCAACGGGGCAAGGCGGATACAGTCCACAATCTTGTTACGCACATCGTCATCCACGAGGACGGATTCGGCGAAATATTCGCCGCCATGCACGATACGGTGGCCGACGGCCTTGATTTTGTCCATCAGCCCTTCTTTGTGCAGCGCGGCAACAATGTGGCGCAGCGCTTCCTGGTGCGTACCGGGATCCAGCGTTTCTTCGAGTTTGTCGCCCTTGGCGTTCTTGATGGTGATGTTGCCGACACCGCCGACACCGAGGCGTTCAGCGAGGCCTTTCAGCGCCTCGTCGCCGTTCTCCGGGTTAATGACGGAAAATTTCAGGCTGGAAGAGCCGCAGTTCAGGACAAAAATGTAGTGGGACATGATGATTTCCTATGAATGACCGATGGATGAAAACCGCATGATTTTAGCAGAAACCGCAACTAGGCAAGGCGCAGACGGCAGGAACGGTAGATAAAATTCAAGAACGGCTAGCAGATCAATCATGACTTGACATCATCATTTAACGATAGGTTCAGCGCTTACGTCGCTTGGTGGGAAGCCAGGTTTTATCCCGCTTGGACAGATATCCGGTTTATGATGAAAAACGCCGCTGATGCGGCGTTCGTAGCGGATTCAGGGGCCAGGACGGTAGCGCAGCTCGATGCCATCGCCGCTCAGTGTGAGGGTACTGCCCTCGCGCTTGATGGTTTTAGTTGCCCCCAGTGCCTTGATGTAGTCGCTTTCAAGGCGCATAGCGTTCATTTCACCCGCCATCAGGGTGATGGTGGTTTCTCCGGTATGCTCGATGGTATTGCCGCGTATTTTTACTGGCACGTTGTACTGGTTGATGACCGAGGTCCCGGTGAATGCGTCTTTGTTTGTCGTGTTCAGGGTGATTTTGCCGGCGCGGATGTCGAGAGTTTTCCCTTCGGCCTGTCCGGATTCAAGTACCCACTCACCCCGAATGCTACCACCGGCGTTCGCGACAGGGTCATCGTTGGTCCGTATCCCACTCTGGCAGGCGCCCAGTAATATGACAGCGAGGATAAGGGCAGCTTTTTTACCTTTCATAACTGTTGCTCCCGGTTGTTTTGAATATGGCGCTTGACAGCTTCCTGCGGGGTTTCGCTTTTGTCGCCTGCCGCTGCCGCTTCTACTGGCGCAGGTTTTGCGGCAGTTTGGGCTGCAGGAGTAGGTTTAGATTTATCTATCGGGGGGGCGTGCTCAATCTTACTGTCGCTTTCCGGTGCGAGGTAGGACAGGGTGACCGTTTTACCGCGCCGTTTATCCATCTGCTGTTGCAGTACATCTTTGTCCATTAAATCCTGTGCGCCGTTACTTAGTTGGTTAAAAACGTTTTTATAGCTGTCAGTCAGTTGATCTACAGCGTCAGCGGTGCGCGCAAAATGATCATTCACGCTACTGCGGAAACGGGCGTAGGACTGTTTCAGGGCATCTCGCTCTTTGCGCAGGGTTTCGGTCTCTTCAGCCGTGTGCTGCTCATTACTCTGGTTGGTACCTTTAATAATCCAGACAAGTACAGCGCCGATGAAAAAGCCGAGCGCAGCAGCGACGAGAACGGATGGGGTCATGTCTTACTCCTGTGGTTGTGAAATGCGGGTGGATTATACCCGTCAAGCACTATTTTTCTGTGACGGTCCGGAAGGTAAGGGGGAGGGAGTTATCCCGGGTGTGCAAGGGTTTGCCAAGGTAACGTTTTTCCACAACAGCTTGGATGATACAGCCTTCTTTGTCCCATCCGTAGTCCAGAATGACCCCTGCCGGATTATGTTTATGGTAGAGCGCGCGACAGCCAGTAGCGAAAGTTCGGATAGTGGTAACGGCAAGATGACGGTGTTGCGCTGCAATGTCGCTATTCCCAATTTTCGGGAAGCCGAGTATAGCCGCTGGAAATAGTTCTGCCGTGTCAGCATAGATTTCAGGAATGCCGGCACGGATGCGCGCGGCATACCAAGCTTCGGCTGACAAGGTTTTAGCGACATGGTATTCGCCAATATAAGGAGTGATGCCGCATACGCCGCCTATGAGTACGATGCTGCCGCCGGCAGTGTAGAGGATAGGTTCTGGCTGGGGTTTACCGTCAGTAATGGCACCAAAGCATAGGTTGGTCGCGCTGAAATGCACGTTGCGCCCGGCAATACGTGGCTCAATATGGGCAAGGAAAGCCGGGGCAGCAGAACGGGGCAAGCGCAACAAGATGCCGTCTACCCATGGGAAAACCCACAAGTAGGCAAGGACAGCGTTATCCGCTGTGCAATAGACAGCGTGTGTCCACTGTCCACGGCCAAGGGCATCCATATCGGTGGTAAGTTGTTCACGTAAAAAGTCACCAGCGGCAAGCCCATGCACTTTCAGGATGAGTGAGTCATCTTTCATTGTTATTTCCAGTGGTTTTTTATGGAATTTTGAGGATTTTCACATCTCCGTATTATAGCCGCTGCGGCTATACTAAAAAACCGAAATTACCGTGAGATATTGACATGAACTCAAGACTAACTTGGCTATCCCGTCGCGGCATCAAGGAACTTGACCTCGTCCTGCAAAGCTATTTGCACGACGATTACGCAGAAGCTGCGCCAGATGAACAACAAGCGTTTGCTGCATTGCTGGAATATCAGGACCCCGATATTCTCGACCGTCTTTTTCATGGAGTGGAAGATGACAATGTGCAGATTGCGGCACTAGTGCAAAAACTGCGGCAGCGGTAGCAGGCATACTGCCAATACTGAAAGCATAAGCGGGTATAAGTTCAATAGTTGCAAAAACGCTGAAGAAACAAGGAGAGCCCCTATCCCTTGTGGCCACGTCTTACAAAAGTGCTTGTTTTTGTAGATTCCAGGAGAAGGAGGGGCGTTGCTTTGAAAATAAATTTCCTCTTTCTGTGACAAAGAGACACCTATGCCCAAACGTGACAATCGAACACTTCTATGGCGCTTGTGTCGCCAGCCAGGCGGCAATCGCGGTGCTGTCTTCCATGTTGAGATGGCGCGCCGTCGAGTACATGCCTTTCTCGTCAGTGCTATCGTTAGGACGGTCGCCGCGCTGCCAAGCGATGATTTGCGCTTGCAGATAGCCGGGCGGCTGTGCCGTAATGCCGGGGATGTTACCTTCGCCGCGATTATCCGCGCCGTGGCATTGCGTACAGGGAGGGATGTCGCGCGTCGGGTCGCCTGATTCAACCAGTGTTTTGCCACGTGCAAGTAGCGTTTCATCAGGTGGGGTGGCAAGAATGGGCGCGGCAGGTGGCAAGGATGCGTAGTAGGCGGCGATATCCGCCATTTTTTCTTCGTTCATCATCATGGAAAAAGTCTTCATCGACGCCGATTTGCGTGCGCCGCTTTTGTAGGCGGCAAGCTGGGTGGCGAGGTAGTCGGCATTCAGTCCGGCAAGGCGAGGCCAAGACTCGCTCTTGCCGTTATCGCGACCGTTGCCATCGACCTGATGGCAGCCGACACAGGCACCGCTTTGTGCTTTGCCACGTGCCGGATCACCGTCTGTTGCCCATACAGCAGCGCTGAAGAGAAAAAGGAGGGAGAGTGGAGCAGAATTTTTCATGTGAACCTCTGTGTTACACTGCTTCGCCATTATGGCATGCTGTGGAGATTTCTATGAAAAACAATCCTTTTTCTTTCTTTTTGGATCAGTTGGAGCAAAAGCTTCCCGATTCGCTACGGCCAATGCCGGGGGAAATCCGTGCTGCCGCCCGGGCAATGATGGATGAGCGGCTTGCGAAACTTGATTGGGTACCGCGCAGTGAGTTTGAAGCGCAGGAACGTTTATTAGCTGTAGCTGAAGCGCGTATTGCTGCGCTGGAAGCGCAGTTAGATAAGCAAATATCGTCATCTTGATGCATGAGATAAAGGCTGGATGATTCCAGCCTTTTTTATACTCGTCATACCGGGGGAAGAAGATTGCGTCAAGCGGCGTAAATACTGCCTTCGCGGAGGGAATTAACTACACAATTTCCATACGAGTAGTATTTAAAGAGACTTAGGCTCACACAAATAATGGCGAATAAGAAGAGAAAAATGACAGAATTTTTCGCTTATATTCAAAATGATCAGGAATGGAAGATTTATTCAAGATACGGGCAGACTACTTTTAGGAATAGTACCGGGTTCTTGCAGATGGGTTGCGGAGAATCTGCACCTGCATCTCATGAAGAATCGTTCAGGGATTTTGGCAAATGTATCGCAACATCAATCTTCCTCGCGATATTCGTCGTCGTAGCCGTAATCATCGAAGTCATCGCGTTCATCGCCTTCGTCATCGTAATACCAGCCATCTTCACCGCTGCGTTCTGCGCCGTCCCAAT
>CAURDG010000090.1:0-6444 GCA_963523555.1 uncultured Cardiobacterium sp. | reverse complement strand
CAGTTCTACCTGACCAACACCATGATGATTTTCTCGCGCACCGACACCGCCGGTTTCATCACCGATGTCAATATCCCCTTCATCGAAGCCAGCGGTTGGGAAAAGGAAGAGCTGATCGGTCAGCCGCACTATATTCTGCGCCACCCGCACATGCCGTCTTCAGCGTTTGAGGATCTGTGGTCTACCGTGCAGGCTGGCAAGCAATGGACCGGCTGCGTAAAGAATTTGCGCAAGGATGGCGGCTACTATTGGGTGCGCGCGGTAGTCAGCCCAATTGTGGATGGTGACAAAATCATCGGCTACAACTCAGTGCGCCGCCGCATTGATAATGCGACCATCAAAGAGCATGAAGCGCTATATGCCCAGTTACGCGCGGCAGAACTCTAAGAGACTGCTATATGCATAAACCGCCCCATGGGGCGGTTTTTTTGTACTTCTGCTGGGAGGCCAGTGTTTACGCCGCTTGGCGCACTCCAGATTTTATCCCGCTTGGAGAGACCGGTTATTTTATTTGCCAGTCTTGGCACGCATACCGATGCTGCCGTAGAGCTCGGTACTGCCCGATTCGTTGCTGATGCCGAGATGGTTGCTGCGGTCACCGCGCTGTGCGGTTGTCGTTGTTGTATCTGGCTGGGCGCAGGCAGTCAGCAGGATAAGGCTGGCAAGAAGGGTGAGTGTTTTCATGATTTTTCTCTGGTTATGTAGGGAGTGAGGTTCAAGCGGGAAACAGCCGTTCCAGCACTTGTGCCAGGCCGTCTTCGTCGTTTGGTGCGGTGACGATGCTGCACTCGGCCTTGATGTCGTCCGGCGCGTTGCCCATCGCCACGCTGTAGCCCGCGTAGCGCAGCATGTCGAGGTCGTTGTAGTTATCGCCGAAGGCCACGCTTTCAGCGGCGGGGACACCGAGGCGTCCGCCCATGAAGGCTATAGCCTGGGCTTTGGTCGCGCGCTTGTTGACGATTTCAAGGTATTCGTCTTTGGAGCGGTGGATTTCGAGGTGCGGGAACTGGGGTTTGAGCCGCTCTTGCAGGGCGCGGATAACGGGTGCGTCGCCCATGACGAGGATTTTATGCACGTTAGTCAAGGTCGCCGGGCGTTTTGTCGCGCGCAGGCCGGTGATGTCGCCTTCCTGTACTGTCCAGAAGTTATCTGGGTTGGGGCTGTACCAGTGTGTGCCCTGGTAGTAGTTGATAGAGGTAATGGCGGGGTCGTTTTCCAGCAGGGTTTCGAGGCGGTTCAGGTCGGCGTCGTCCAAGGTGACGCTGTAGAGTTCGTTGAGATCGCCATCCAGGATGAGGGCGCCGTTGAAGGCGATGAGCGGCTGTTTGCCACCAATGGCATCGGTGAAAGGGGTGATGGCCAGCGGCGGCCGCGCCGAGACGAGGATGATGGGAATGCCCGCTTGGGCGAGTCGCTGGGTGATGGCGAGGGTGCGCGGGCTCATGCGGTGTGCGCGGTTGAGCAGGGTGCCGTCGATGTCGCTGTAGATGGCGCGGTAGGTCATGGATGGGCTCCGGGTGATTGGTGGGTAGTTGTGTATAAATGGATGCCTTTGCTGGCGAGGTTGTCTAAACATTCGCGCAGGTAGGCGGCATCGTGTTCGGGATAGATGGGGTCGGCAACGGCAACGGCGGGCAGGTCGCGGTAGGGCGCGAGGTTTTTGCCGCGATGGCTCGGCTCGTCCCAGGCGGGATCAGGATGATAGCCGCGCCGCCGCATTTCTTCCATGATGAGGCGATGGTAGGCGTAGAGCAGGTAGGGGCTGTGGGTGAAGACGTAGTTGACGGTCGCATGTGTCCGTCCCCAGCCGTTACCGCGCAGGGCGGCACATTCGCGGTGTTGCCCGAGCAGTTGTTGACGGGGCAGGTGGGGGATGAGTGTCTGATGCCAGAGTCGCATGGTCAGAGCAGTTTTTGCAGTTCTTCACGCAGATAGGCAGCCCGCCAGCCATGCAGTAGCGGGTTATCGGCGCTTGGGTTGGCGCAGTAGTGTTTGAGGGTGCGCACGGTGGCAAGCAGGTCGGGGTGGATATTGAGGTCGATGGCGGTGTCGGCCACATAGCGGCAGAGCTTTTCGTACTGCTGGCGACGCGTATGACTGAGTCGCGGGCTGGACGGTTGGGCAGGCGGGGGCGTATCAGCGGCAAAACGCTCGCTAAGGTAGGGCAGCTCCTGCCAGAGCGGGTGGTTTTCGCTCAGGTATTCAGCAAGCGCTTCGAGGGTTGGCGGCTGTTTTTGCGCGATGGCGATGAGCTGGCGATCGCTCATGATGGTGCGGCGCGGCAGGTCTTGCGCGGCGGCAAGGCGTTCGCGGGCTTCGGTGAGGATTTGTGCGACGCGGCGGTCGCCTGCGCGCAGTTGCGGCGCACCTTGCAGGCGGTACCAGTGCCAGGGTTCGCGCGGGCGCGTCTGTCGCGCAAGCAGTGCCGCATTTTCTTCCGCCCACCAGTCCAGGCGGTTCAAGCGGCGCAGTTCAGCGACCAGGTAGGGGTAAAGGCGGGCGAGCAGTTCAACATCGGCGGCAGCATAGGTGCGCTGTTCAGCATTAAGCGGGCGCGCGAGCCAGTCGCTGCGGGTCTGGCTTTTGTCTAAGTTGATACCGAGAAAGTGTTCGACAAGTTGTGCGTAGCTGACGGCGAGATGCGGCGAGCAAAGGGCGAAGCCGATTTGTGTGTCGCGCACAGTCTGCGGCAGGCCGCCACCGCAGAGTTGCATGAGTTCGAGATCCTGCGCGCCGGCATGCAAAACGACAGGCGCGGGGTGGTGCAGGATGTTATGCCACGGCACAGCGTCTGCGCCATCTAGTGGGTCATACAAATGCGCGTTACCGCCCGGCTGGCAGGTTTGCACCAGGGCGAGTTTAGGGATGTAGCTGTGCTCGCGCACAAATTCGCTGTCGTAGCAGAGGATGTGGTGGGGGGCGAAATCTTCCATAAGGGTTCCCGGTTGGATACGGCGCGGCACGGTAGCATGAACAATGCGGTCGGGAAAGTTTGTTTTGCAGCAGCTTTTCCGTATAATCCGCGTCGCTTGCCGGTTCGCCGGCATTTCCTTGCCGCCATATGGCGGCTTTGTTTATCCATAAGGAATCTTCTGATGAGACATTATGAAATCGTTTTCCTGGTCCACCCCGACCAGAGCGAACAGGTCAATGCGATGACCGAGCGTTACCGCTCTGTCGTGGAAGCCGCCAATGGCAAAGTCCACCGCTTCGAAGACTGGGGCCGCCGCGTGCTGGCTTATCCAATCAATAAACTGGTCAAAGCGCACTATGTGATGATGAACATCGAATGTGATGCCAAGACGCTGGAAGAACTGGAAACCAGCTTCCGTTTCAACGACGCCATTTTGCGTCACCTCACCATCCGTCGTGACGAAGCCATTACCGAAGCCTCGCCGATGGCCGAAAGCAAGAAGAAGGAGGGCTAAACCATGGCACGTCGCAGAACTTGTCGCTTCACCGCCGAAGGCGTGAAAGAAATTGACTACAAAGACCTCGAAACCTTGAAAGCGTTTATCAGCGAAACCGGCAAAATCGTCCCCGCACGTATCACCGGCACCAACGCGTTCTACCAACGCCAACTCGCAACTGCTATCAAGCGCGCACGTTTCCTGGCGCTTCTGCCGTATTCCGACCAGCACTAAGGAGGACTCATGAATATCATCCTGTTGGAAAAAGTGGCCGGACTGGGCGAACTTGGCGATCGTGTGGACGTCAGAGCAGGCTATGCCCGCAACTTCCTCATTCCGCAACGCAAGGCTACCGAAGCGACCAAAGCGAATATTGAGCGTTTTGAAGCCCGCCGCGCCGAGCTGGAAAGACAGCAAGCCGCCAAACTGGCCGATGCCGAACAACGCGCCGCCGCGCTCTCCGGCAAAGTGCTGACCATCCTCGCCAAAGCAGGCGACGAAGGCAAACTGTTCGGCTCTGTCGGTACCCAGGACATCGCTGATGCTGCCATGCAACAAGGGCTGAAACTGGCCCGCAGCGAAGTGATGATGCCGCACGGCACCATCCGCGAAATCGGGGAATACACCATCTCCCTGCACCTTTTCGCTGGTATCAGCACCGAAGTACTGGTACGCGTCGTCGCTGGCGAATAATTCCCGCTCGACAATATAAAAAACCGGAAAGCGATACCGCCTTCCGGTTTTTTTTGTACTTTTTCGTGGCTGTGCTACAGATTTCTCACTTGGCGGCGGAATAAAAAGTGCTCGGTTTAAGACGCTTCGGTTGCCAAGCGGGATAAAATCTGGCGCTGTCGGAAATCTTGTTCGTCGTGTGGGGTACTAACTGTGCTTCCTCGCCCGCTGCCGCCGCATCTCCTTTGGGTCGGCAATTAGCGGGCGGTAAATCTCAACGCGATCGCCGTCACGCAGCACATAATCACGTGAGCGCGGCAGGCTGAACACGCCGAAATCCACTTTTGACACATCCAGATGCGGGAAGAAACGCACCATACCGGAGCGCTCTACCGCCTGTTGCAACGTCGCGCCTTCATTCATGGTCAGAGTGATGATTTTCTGCCGCTCGGACTCGGCATAAGCGATTTCAACGCGGATGGTGGCCATACATCACTTCCGCGCGGCGGGCGAAAGCGTCCACCATTGTGTTCGTCATATATTCCATCAGGCCGCCAAAAATCGGCGCAAGCAGCAGCGGCACTTCAAAATCCATTGAGTAATGCACCTCGCAGCCGCCATCATCCAGCGGGCGGAATTCCCAGCGCCCGCGCAGATGGCGGAAGGGGCCTTCAACCAGGGTGATGTTCATCCAGTGGGGGTAATCGAATGGGTTGCGCGTCGTGAACGACTTACGAAAAGCCCCCTTCTGCGCGGTAATTTTGCCGACCAGCTCGTTTTCCGTGCGACTGACCTGCCGCCCTTCGGCACACCACGGCAAAAATTCCGGATAACGTGCAACATCCGCCACCAAATCAAACATCTGGGCGGGCGAGTATGGCAGTCTTTTTGACTTGTGTATTTGTGGCACAATACGCCCCCATCTCAATAACTGCGCGGCATTCTACCCCATGAGCAAGAAAAGCAAAGAGACCGACAACAACATCATCACCAACCGCAAAGCCTTCCACGACTACTTTCTCGAAGAACATTTTGAAGCCGGCATATCGCTGATGGGCTGGGAAGTGAAAGCCCTACGCGCCGGGCGCGTGCAAATCAAGGAAAGCCACATCCTCGTCAAGGATCGGGAAATCTACCTCTTCGGCGCCTACATCACTCCGCTGCCAGCCGCTTCCACCCACGTTATCGCTGATCCCTCGCGCACCCGCAAGCTGCTCTTGCATGGCCGTGAAATCGCCAAACTCATCGGCGCGGCGCAGCGCGACGGCTACACCCTTGTCCCCGTCAACCTCTACTGGAAAAACGGCTACGTCAAGGTGAACCTTGCCATTGCCAAAGGTAAAAAAGCCTTCGACAAACGCGCCAGTGAGAAAGACCGAGACTGGTCACGGCAGAAAGAACGCCTCATGAAAATCCATTGAGAACCACCATGTACGACATCATCACCCTCATCGTCGAAGGCCATGACAACTTCATTCACATCCTCGCTGATCGCAAGCGCAACGAAGCCTTTGTGGTCGATCCCGCCTGGGACGCTGAAGGCATCCGTGAAGTGCTGGCTGAAGAAGGTCTGACGCTGACCGGCATCCTTATCACCCACAGTCACTACGACCACGTCAATGCCGTATCCGAACTCTATGGCGAGCGCGTCAGCCTCTTCATCAGCGAGGATGAACACCCGCACTGGCCGGATTGCCCTGAAGACGCCATTCTCCTCACAGACGGTGACGAAATCGCCTTTGCCAACACCAGCATCGGCATCATCAAAACCCCCGGCCACACCCCCGGTGGTTGCTGCTACCACATCGACGGCGATCTCATCACCGGCGACACCCTCTTTATCTACGGCTGTGGCCGTGCCGACCTCAAAGGTAGCGACCCGCATGCGCTCTTCCACAGCTTGCAAAAACTGAAGACGCTACCGCACGAAACCACCCTGCACGTCGGCCATAACTACGGCATTGCGGAAACGAGCACCCTCGGCGAGCAGCTCGCAGGCAACCCCTTCCTGATGATCGACAACGAGGCCGACTTTGTCCGCTACCGTATGGAAATTGCGGGCAAAACCCGCCACACGCCCTACGGCCCGATTAGCCGTGCCGAACTGGACGTCGTACTGCGTGGCTAAAAAGCGCATAACCTTATAAAAAACTGGCATAACCATGCCGCTTGCGACGGTTGACCGTCCCATGGCAAGCGCAGATAATCGCCCGCCTTTCCCCATTCACAGAACCATGATTACCCTGCAACACCTGCAAAAAACCTATTGCCATAAAGGCCAGGACATTCACGCCCTGCGCGACATCAACCTGCACGTCGCCGCAGGCGAAATCTACGGCGTCGTCGGACAAAGCGGCGCCGG
>CAURDG010000089.1:0-6484 GCA_963523555.1 uncultured Cardiobacterium sp. | reverse complement strand
TTGCGCCAAGCGGCGATTTTGCTGGGTTTGCGCCAAGCGGCGATTTTGCTGGGTTCGCGCCAAGCGGCGATTTTGCTGGGTTTGCGCCAAGCGGCGATTTTGCTGGGTTTGCGCCAAGCGGCGGTTTTGCTGGCTTCGCGTCAAGCGGCGGTTTTGCTGGGTTCACACCAAGCGGCGATTTTGCTGGGTTCACGCCAAGCGGCGGTTTTGCTGGCTTCGCGTCAAGCGGCGGTTTTGCTGGCTTCGCGTCAAGCGGTGATTTTGCTGGGTTCGTGCCAAGCGGCGATTTTGCTGGGTTTGCGTCAAGCGGCGGTTTTGCTGGTGTTTTAGCAAGGCGGGTGTTCATGTCTGCCCGCCACTTTGCAGTTCGGCGAGTGTGCGGCGGATATGTTCGATGTGTGGATGGTCGGGGTAGCGCGCCAATAGTTGCTGCAGGATAGGCAGGGCTTTGTCCGCTTCGCCGCTGTGCGCGAGCGCAAGTGCCGCGAGGTAGTAGTTGTCAGTGAGATGCGGGTGTTCGGGGTGGTTTTTGGCGAAGTTGCGGGTTAGCGCGAGGACGGTATGGTATTGCTGGTGTTTTGTCGCCTGTTGTGCCAGCGGCAGGATGGTGTCGGCGGGGAGTTCAGCAGGGTCAATGTGTTTGAGTTCTGGCTGGATGAGCTCGTAGCAGTTTTCGCTACCGCGCGCAGCAGCAGCGATCAGGCGGTGCAACAGGGTGTCCTGCGGTTGCAGGGCGTAGCAGCGTTGGTAGGCAGGGAAATATACCGCCGGATCGTGGCCGATATCGGTGTAGGGTTTGAGCAGGGCAAGGCCTTCGTCTATCTCTCCATTGCGTAAATGGTCGTCACTCTGCATCAGGGTACGGGCGAAGGTTTGTTGCTCGGTCATGCTCATGCGCGTGGTATCTGCGTCTTTGAGCAGTTCGAGTTCGGGCGGGATGATGTGTGGCTCGTTTTTGTCGATGACCGGAGCTGGAATGACGGTGTTTTTCTGGTTACGCAGGAGGCGTGGCGGGTCATCCGGATGGGTAAGCTGCGGCTCCTGTTTGCCTGCCGCGTTATCTGTTGCGGCTTCTTCATTCAAGGTTGTGCCGCGCAGAAGTTGCGGTGGCGCATCTGCCTTGGTGAGTTGCGGCTCCTGTTTGTGTGTGGCACGGGCAGCGGCGATTTTCTGCCGCAACCGCGCGGGTAGTTCGGCCAGCTCACCGTCTGGTTGCCCCTCTTGTCCGGCGGCAGGTGTTTCGTCTTGTGCCGGAGTGGTTGCAGGATTTTCCGCCACGTTTGGCGTGGGTGATGGCGCAGTGGCAGGGTAGTCGTCATCGTCATCATCGCGCGGATAGGTCCAGGCGGCAGCACTGCCAATGTAAAGCAGCAGCCAGCTGATGAGGCCAGCGATGATGGCAGCGTTCTGGTAATGGATGAACGGGATTTTGCTGTAATCATATTGGTGGGTGGCCATGTTGTTCATGATGCTGGTCATGGCCCCGGCCAGGTGTTGCAGCCAGAGTTGTTGCACGGCGTAGCCGATGCCAACGACGGCAAGGGTTAGCAAGGTGAGCAGGACGAGATAGCGCACGATGCCGATGCTGCCGATGGCAGCGGCAAGGCTGGGGACTTCGAGCATGTTGATCGCATTGCGTTCGTCCAGGTAGCTGAGGGGGAGTGCGGGCAGGAGGAGGCAGGCGGTGAGGGCACAGGTGCCGTTGAGATAGGGGGCGATATTTTTGCCGATGCCGAGGTTGTGGCAGATAAAGGGAGCAGCGCCGAGGAGGATGGCAAAGAAGAACAGGCCGATGAGGTAATGAAACAGGTCGCCGGCAGTGGCTTCGCTGAGTGGCAGAAAGCTGGCGTTTTTGTGTCCGGCGTAAATACGGGCGGCGTTATCCAGGGTTTTGGCGACAAACAGCAGGAAGATAACGGCCAGGATGCCCCACACGCGCGGCGTGGGCGGTATCCAGGTGAAGGTGTCGGTTTCTGCCCGCGCCAGGAAATGGGCGGTGAGGTCACCGAGGTAGAGGGTCCCCGCAACGACGATGAGGGCGGCTGTGAGCAGGATGTAGAACAGGTTACCCGGGCGCAGGGTGTAGATGAGACCGCGCAGGGTATTGCCGATGAGGGTGCCGTTCATGGGTATTCCTTTACTGTTGCGTGAGGTGGGGGAAATGCGGCACCGGAGCGCAAGCGCTCCGGTGCGGGTGGGGTTAAAGACCGAGGATGCCGGCGTAACGTCCAAGGATGCCGAGGGCAAACATCGCAATGATGATGACGATGGCACTGACTTTGCGCTTCAGCAGGTACATGCAGAGGAAGGTCAAAAGCAGCGGCACGAGGTTGGGCAGGAGGTCGTTCAGCACCGATTGCACAGTAACGACCACTTCTTCGTTCTTCTGGTTGGTGTAGCGGGCAATTTCCAGCGGGATGTTGAGGCTGGCCCAACGCGCCACCAGTCCGCCCATGACGAAGAGACCGAGAATGGAAGCGCCGGTGGTCAGTTTTTGCAACTGGCCGCCTTCCATGTCGCTCACGATTTCCGTGCCTTTTTCGTAGCCGTATTTCATGCTGTACCAGCGGGTGAGGATACGGATGACGTTGATGCCGATGAAAAAGAGCAGCGGGCCGATGATGCTGCCTGTTGCGGCGAGTGAGGCGCCGAGGGCGGCAAGGATGATGCGCGCGGTACCCCAGTAAATCGGGTCGCCGACGCCAGCCAGCGGTCCCATCAGACCAACTTTCACACCGCTGATGGCACCATCGTCAATCGCAGCGCCGTTGGCGCGTTGTTCTTCCATCGCGGCCGTTACGCCCATGATGGCGGAGCCAATCCACGGCTGGGTGTTGAAGAATTCGAGGTGGCGTTTCAGGGCGGCAGCACGTTCTTCTTTGGTGCTGTACAGCCGCTTGATGGCCGGCATCATGGTGACGCAGAAGCCCATCGACTGCATCCGCTCGAAGTTAAACGAGCCGAGGAGGAAGGTCGAGCGGGCGTACATGCGGTAGAGATCGCCCTTGGTCAGTTTTTTAGTTTGGTTTTCGCTCATGGTGGTTCTCCTTATAGTCCTTCGAGTTCGTCATCGGCCAGCGGGGCTTGGCGTGCGACAGGGCCGCTTGCAGCAGCGGATTTGTTGAAGCGCGGGCTGAGCTGGATGTAGAGGATGGCCAGCACGGTGCCGATGATGCCGAGGGCGATGAGGTTGTAGCTGGAGAAGACGGCGACGACGAAGCCGAGGAAGAAGAACGGCATCAGCGCGCGCACACTCATCATGTTGATAACCATCGCATAACCGACGACGACGATAACGCCACCGGCGATGCGCAGACCTTCGGTCACTTCGACCGGGATTTTGCCGAGGATGGCTTGCACGTTGTCAACACTGGCGGTGGCAGCAACCAGCGCAGCCGGAATGGCAACACGCAGGCCTTGCAGCAGCATGGCGCCAAAGTGGCAGAATTCGATGCCCCGGAAATTGGCGTCTTTGGCAAATTGGTCTGCCTGGTGCTGGAAGAATACGGCGATGGTACGCACGAAGATGGTCAGCATCTGTCCGGCGACGGCGACAGGGATGGCGACGGAGATGCTTTCCGTGACCGGCAGGCCGCCCTTGATGACGAGGATGGCGGCAACGACGCTGGCAAGTGCTGCATCTGGCGCCATGGCCGCGCCAACGTTCATCCAGCCGAGGGCGACGAGTTCGAGCGTACCGCCGACCATGACACCGGTAGTCAAATTGCCGAGGACGAGACCGACGAGGGTACAGGCGACGAGCGGGCGGTGCGTTTGCCGTTCATCAACGACGGAACCGATACCGCAGATAAGTCCCACCAGGGAGACGAGGATAATGTCTAAGCCCATGTTTGTTCTCCTAGAATTGAATGTTTGCCAGTTTCGGCATGACGTCTTCTTCGGCGTTGGTCGGCAGCTGTTGCAGCGTCATCTTCACGCCCATCTCGTTCAGTTTTTTGAACGCGGCCAGGTCATCGGCATCAATGGCGACCGCCTGGCTGATGAGTTTGCAGCCTTCGCGGTGCGTCATCCCGCCGACGTTGACCTTCTTGATGTCCACGCCGCCTTCGATGAGGCGGACGATGTCGCCGGGTTTCGTCACCAGCCACAGGACTTTGCGGTCGGCATACATCGGGTTGTGCCAGACCTTGATCGCTTTATCGACCGAAATGACATAAGCCTGCAAATGCGCGGGCGCGACCTGCAACAGCAGCTTGGTGCGCAGTTCGTCTTTGGCGACATCGTCGCTGATGGCAAAAATGGCATCACATTTCACTATCTTGGCCCAGCTGGAGGCGACCTGACCGTGAATCAGGCGGTTATCGATGCGCAGCAGCGGGATTTCCATATGGCCGGAAGTCGGGCGGCCGGCGCGGCGGTCCAGCGCAGGTGCGGCAGCGGTGGGCACAGCGGGGGCGGTAGCGGCAGCAAGCGGGGTGCGGAAGGCTTTGGTGCCTTCGCGTGAGGCGTTGTAAGCGCTTTCGACCAGTTGCGGCACCGTGCTGTTTTCATCGCGGCTGTCCAGCAGTTCCAGCAGCATCGGCAGGTTGACGCCGGACAGCACGTCCATACCTTCGTGCGCAGAAGCGAGACGCACCGCCGCGTTGTACGGGCTGCCGCCGAACAAATCGACCAGCAACAGCACCGCCTCGGGCGAGCCTTCGGCGGCGACAATCTCTTCATATTTGCGCAACAGGTCATCCGGCCCTTCCCCGGGCATGAACGTTACCGCATGCACGCTCTCCGCTTCGCCGTACACCATCGCAGCGGATTTGACGAGTTCGTCGGCAAACCGCCCGTGGCAGGCAACAATCAATGGAATCATTGTGTTACTACTCTCTTTTTATAGTTACGGGATGATAAAAAACGGGGGTATCGCCCCGCCGCATACCGGCAGACATCCGGCTGTCGCACAGCACGGAAATCATATAAAAACTTTAATAAACTATCAATGAAACCGCATACTACGGGCATTCGTCGTACAATGCCCGCACAAAGAAACACGGAGACCACAAATCATGAACAATGCCCCCATCGCCATCATCGGCGCGATGCAACAGGAAGTGGCCCTGCTGCAAAGCCGCATCAGCCAGGCAAAAACCGATACCGTCGCCCACATCAGCATCACGCGCGGCATGCTCGCTGGCAAACCCGTCCTGCTCGCGCAAAGCGGCATCGGCAAAGTGAACGCTGCCATCACCACCGCGATCCTGCTCGACAAATACAATGCTGCCTACATTATCAATACCGGCAGCGCCGGCGGCCTGCAAAGCGGCATGAAACAGGGCGATGTCGTCATCGGCGTGCAGACCGCACACCACGACGCCGACGCCACGGCTTTCGGCTATGCCATCGGGCAAATCCCGCAAATGCCGCCGCGTTTTGACAGCGACGCCACCCTCATCGAGCACGCCGCGCATGCGGCGACCGCCTTCGACGGTGCGGTTGTGCGCCACGGCCTCATTGTCAGCGGCGACCAGTTCATCAACAGTGCCGACAAAATCGCGACCATCCGCACCAACTTCCCCGACGCCATGGCGGTCGAAATGGAAGCTGCCGCCATCGCGCAAACCAGCTACCACTTCAGCCGCCCCTGCGTCATCATCCGCGCCCTTTCCGATCTGGCCGACGGCGAAGCCGAATACAGCTTTGAGCAGTTCCTGCAAACTGCTTCGGTACATTCCGCCGAGATGGTGGAAAACATCGTGCGGCGGATTTAGCGTTTTTTCCTGACGCTGTATGGCTGACAAAAGACAGGGAACACCGTTTAATCATCAATCGTGCGATTACCCCGCTTAGTGGCGTAACTGTATCACTTGACCACCTGTGTATCCCTCTCCTACCATATCCGGCACACCGCCTTTCAGGCGGTTTTTTCATCGAAGAACAAAAGGAACATAACATGACCGATACCTGCACTTTGCCGCATCATGCCGACCACCCGCACCAACACGGCGCGAATTGCGGCCATACCGCCATCAAACATGATGGTCACATTGATTACCTGCATGACGGCCATTTGCATCACCTGCACGAGGGCCACGTGGACGAACATCGTATCGCCGTCAGTGCGACCAACCCTGATGTTTGCACCCCAGAGCACCACTGTAATGGTCACGAAGCAGGCCATGTTCATGGCCCTGGCTGTGGTCACGAAGCTGTACCGCATGGCGATCATATTGACTATCTCGTGGAGGGCCACTTGCATCATCCGCACAACGACCATTGCGATAATCACGGACCAATTGAGCTTGCCTGAACAACATCAGGAATTAAAAGAGACGGCTTTTCGCCGTCTTTATTTTTGCCCATCTCCAAGCGGGATATAGCTATAGCTAATCATCTTATTTTTTCATACAACATTTACGCCAATCTTTACGCATTTGCGCAATATTTAGGAAAGATTTGTATGAAGGATTAAGAGCATTGGCTATATAGCTAAGATGTTTATTTTTTCATACAGGAGAATGATTATGGCCTACTC
>CAURDG010000088.1:0-6530 GCA_963523555.1 uncultured Cardiobacterium sp. | reverse complement strand
CCCAAAGCTATAACAGCGTGGACGACTTCCTCAGGGAAAATGGCAACGGCATCATCTGATGCGTGCCAGTGGTACAACAACAAAAGCCACCCGCAAGGGTGGCTTTTTTATTGCTGATAGATACGGACTGGCTGAAAAGATGTGAGGGCCCAGTGTTTACGCTGCTTGGCGGGCTTAGTAATGACGCCGCTTGGCGAGCCCAGTATTTACGCCGCTTGGCGGACCCAGCATTGATGCCGCTTGGCGGGCCCAGTGTTTATCCCGCTTGGCGGGTTCAGTATTGATGCCGCTTGGCGAATATTGAAGGATGGCAGATGGATGAAAATCCGGTCAGCGTGACGGCTGCCGTGCAAGCTTACAATAACGCTATCGTTTAACCTGGAGAGGCCTATGTTCATGACAAATAAATCCGTTTTTGCCGCCGTATTGGCGCTATCTCTGCCGCTTGTGGCACAAGCCGCCGGCGAAGCGGCGGATGCTGCTGCCGTCGGGGATGTCGTCCCGCCCATGTGGCAGCAAACTTGGGAACCGTTCAGCAAGGCGCTGGAAAGTGCGGGCAAGTTCTCGCTGACGGCAGACAGCCTGCAATGGTCGATTTGCGGTGATGCCGCCCGCCCGCTCAAGCGGGTGGAAGGCGATGCGGCGCAGGGCGTGCTCTACGCGCTGGGCGATCCGGCCTGCCAGCTGAGCAACGATACCACTGGCAGCAAACTGCATTATCTGCACCTGAAAGCGGGGAAAAACGCCTGCGAATTGAATGTGAGCCTGCGGGATGAAGATTTTGCCCTGGTTGCCTGGGGCGTGTATTTCACGTCAACCTGCGCTGCGGATGGCGGCGGGGCGGGATAATAGCCCGCCACCCGCATCTTCCCGTTGCCGTTCCTGCTTCACCATATTCATCCCTGTAATCCTTTACCCATCACCGGAGAAAAAATGCAAGAAGTCTTTGTCGTTCGGGTTCATACCCAGAGAATGGAAAACAGCATCATGCCGGACACTATGCACGATGCCTATGCCACCTGCTATGTCCTGTCGGCTGATTATGAAGATGCCGTAAAGAGAATATTGAAAAAACTGCTATCCGATGGCCTCTATCCGGCCGAGATATTGCCAACCATCATGAAGCTTGCAATAAACGACTGGCATATACACAGCAAAGAACAATGGGGGCTGTATGCAGGTGAACTGCCGGATCAGGACGAATTCGTGCAGAAAATGAATTGTGGCGAAGTCGTTTATGGTCCTTTTGCCGGATATTGAATTTCTGAAATGGTCTGCACCGTTACCATTCTTAATCCTGCCTGACAGCAGAGAGCATGAAAAAACCCCGCCGTAGCGGGGTTTTCTGTTATGAACGGGCAGCCGCTTATTTGAACGGCAGTTTGCCCATCGGCATCGCCCCTTTAGCGGCGCCGAGCATTCGCAGCATTTTGCTGCTGCGGAATTTTTTCATTTGGTTCTGCATTTCTTTGAATTGTTTGAGCAGGCGGTTCACTTCCGGCACATCCACACCGGCGCCGGCGGCGATGCGGCGTTTGCGCGAGCCTTTGATGATGTCCGGGTTGCGGCGTTCTTGCATGGTCATCGACTGGATGATGGCTTCTTGACGGCGGATTTTTTTCGGCGAGAGGTGCTGGTCTTTCACCGCTTGCGGGATGTTGCCCATGCCGGGGATTTTTTCGAGGATTTTGTCCATGTCGATGAGCTGCATCTGATGCAGCTGTTCGCGGAAGTCGTCGAGGTCGAAGGTTTTGCCTTTCGCCATTTTGGTGGCGAGTTTGCGCGCTTTTGCTTCGTCCACTTGGTGTTCGAGGTCTTCGATGAGGCCGAGGACGTCGCCCATACCGAGGATGCGCGAGGCGATGCGGTCAGGGTGGAAGGGTTCGAGCGCGTCGGTTTTTTCGCCAACGCCGAGGAATTTGATCGGTTTGCCGGTGATGTGGCGGATGGAGAGTGCCGCACCACCGCGTGCGTCACCGTCGATTTTCGAGAGGATGACGCCGGTCAGCGGCAGTATGTCGTTAAAGGCTTTGGCGGTGTTGGCGGCATCCTGACCGGTCATGCTGTCTACCACGAAGAGGGTTTCGATCGGGTGCAGCAGGCCGTGCAGGTCGCGGATTTCGTCCATCAGCGCGTCGTCAATGTGCAGGCGGCCGGCGGTATCGACGATGAGGACGTCCATTTGTTGCCGCTTGGCGGTATCCAGCGCACGCGCGGCGATGTCGGCCGGTTTTTCGCTGGCTTCCGAGGGGATGAAGACGGCGCCGACTTGTTCGGCCAGGGTTTTCAGCTGCTCTATCGCCGCCGGACGGTACACGTCGGCGGAAACGAGGCCGACTTTTTTCTTGTCGTTGATGAGTTTTTTCGCGAGTTTGGCGCTGGAGGTGGTTTTGCCGGAGCCTTGCAGGCCTGCCATAAGGATAACGGCGGGCGGCTGGGTGGCGAGGTTGAGGGCGCTGTTTTCTTCGCCCATGATGCGCACCAGCTCGCTTTGTACGGTTTTGATGAAGGCCTGGTCGGGCGAGAGTTTCAGGCTGACTTCCTGACCGATAGCGGCATTTTTAATGGTCTCGATGACTTCCTTGACCACTGGCAGGGCAACATCGGCTTCGATCAGCGCCATGCGCACGTCGCGCAGTGCCTGGCTGATGTTGTCTTCGGTGATGCGGGCCTGGCCGCGCAGTTTTTTGAATGTGCCCTGCAAGCGTTCGCTGAGATTGTCAAACATGGTGGGTAGTTCCTTGATTGGTGAAGGTTAAATTTTGTTCGTGTATTATAACGACTTACCTTTTTTGCAGGATTTTTTATGCAGCTTTGGCTGCCTTTGTTTTCTATTGCCGCCTATTTTGCCGCTGCCGCCGGGTTTATCCGCGTTTATCGTCATCCGCCGCGCCGCGTTAACCCGCTTTGGGTGTTGGGCATTCTGGTTTGCGCCTGTCAGGGTCATGCCCTGTCGTTGCTTGTGTCGATGCAGGGTCGCGATTCGCTCAATCTTTCCATCTTTAATATGGTGTCGGTGAACGCCTGGTTTGTTGCCTGCATTTCCGTGTTCTGGCTGTGGCGGGCGTCGATGGCGCTGGGGGGTGTCATCATTTGCCTCGTTAACGCCGTCGTGGTCGCCCTGCCTTTTCTCTTCGTCAGCGAAAAGCCGTTTTCCTCGAATCTCACGCCCGGCATGTGGTGGCATATTCTCACCTCCATCGCCGCCTGGACCTTCATCTCGCTCGCCTTCCTGCACGCCCTGCTTTACGGCTGGCTGTTCCGCCGCTTGAAACGCAAACAGCTGAAAGACATCAGCGTTACCTCACTGGTCAGCCTGGAACGGGTGATGATGCTGCAAGCGGTAACGGGCTTTGTCCTCCTCGCCTGCGCCCTCGTCACCGGCTGGATGTTCGTCGATGACCTCTTCGCGCAGCACCTCGTCCACAAGACCGTGCTGACCATCCTCGCCTGGATTGCCCTCGGCTGGATGCTCTTTTCCTACTACATCCGCGAGCAGCGCGGCATGACGCTGGTCATCGAACTGTGCGCGGTGTTCGTTCTCCTGCTGATGGGCTACGTCCTCAGCAATATCGTTTTGCAATTCATCATTCAACACTAACCATACCAAGGAGCCACCGTGGAAAGCATTCCGCTAGGACTGTTAATCCTCCTGTTACTATTCTGCCTCGCCTTCTCTGCCTTCTTTTCCGCTTCGGAAACCGCGATGATGTCGCTCAACCGCTACAAGCTCAAACACCAGGCGGACGAAGGCAACAAAAGCGCCAAACGCGCCCATCATCTGCTGAAACGCCCCGATCGCCTCATCGGCACCATCCTGCTCGGCAACAACTTCGTCAACATCGCCGCCACCTCGCTCGGCACCGTCATCGGCATCCGTCTCTACGGCGACCTCGGCGTCCTCTACGCCACCATCACCCTCACCATTGCCGTCCTCATCTTCTCCGAAGTCGCGCCGAAAACCTATGCCGCGCTGCATGCGCCGCGCATCGCCCTGCCGGTCGCCGGCATCCTTGCTGGCCTGGTGCGCCTCTTTTCGCCGATCGTCGCCCTGATTAACCTCATCGTCCGCCTCATCCTGCGCCCGCTTGGCATCAAAACCGACAACGCCGTCGAAGAAGCACTGAGCAACGAAGAACTGAAAAGCATCGTCCAGTCCGGCGGGGACGACGCCGAAAGCAGCGAACAACAGGACATGCTGCTCGGCGTTCTCGAACTCGAAGACGTCTCCGTCAGCGAAGCGATGGTGCCACGCAACGAACTCGAAGGTGTCGATCTCAACGACGACTGGGACGACATCATGCAGCAAATCACCACCAGCCGGCACGGCCGTCTCGTTGCCTACCGCGACCACCTCGACCAGGTCGAAGGCATGCTGCACATCCGCGATATCGTCCTGCTCATGCGTGATAACGCCTTCGACCGCACCGCCCTGCGACAAGCACTGCGCCCCTGCATCTTCGTGCCGGAAAGCACGCCGCTGCGCAAACAACTGCTGCAATTCCGCCGTGCCAAAGCGCGTAGCGGCCTCGTGGTGGACGAATACGGCGACATTCAGGGTCTCATCACCCTGCAAGACATCCTCACCCACATCGTCGGCGATATTGGCGACGAAAACACCCCGGACGAACCGCCGGAAATCGTCGAACAACAAAAAAACCTCTACACCGTCGAAGGCGGCATCCCGCTGCGCCAACTAAACCGTGAACTCGGCTTGAAACTGCCGCTGGACGGGCCGAATACCCTGAGCGGACTTATCATCGAAACCCTCGGCAACTTCCCCGAAGCGGGAACCGAACTCGACTTCCCCGGCTGCCGCGTGCGCGTGCTGGACTTCGCCGACGGCATCGTCGGCAGCGCCGAAATCACCTGCCAGCCGGAAGAAAGCGGAGAAGACGACTGACCCTTTTACCCACACAAGGAGTACCCATGAAAAAACTGCCTATCCTGCTTGTGCTCGCCTTTGCCACCGGCGCTCAGGCACAAACCCTGGAAGACGCGGCCGCTGCCTATCAGAAAGGCGAACTCGAAACTGCTGCGCAACAATTTGCCGCACTCGCCGAAGCAGGCGATGCCAAAGCGCAATACAACCTCGCCGTGCTTTACGAAAAAGGAGAAGGTGTCGCGCAAGACAGCGACAAAGCGCTGGCGTGGTACCAAAAAGCAGCCGAAGCGGGCAACGTCAACGCCCAATACAACCTCGGCCTTGCCTATGAAACCGGCGAAGGTGTGACGCAGGATTACGGCAAAGCGCGCGCATACTACGAAAAAGCCGCCGCCCAGGGCGACGCCGATGCGCAGAACAACCTCGGCGGCCTATACGCACGCGGCGACGGCGTGAAAAAAGACCTGAAAAAAGCGCGGGAATGGCTGGAAAAAGCAGCTGCGCAGGGTAACGAAAATGCCCGTCGCACTCTGCTGGATTTGAAAGAACAGTGAGCAGTCACCCACCCTGCACCAAGAATCGCAAGACGTTGCCAGGCAACGTCTTTTTATTTATGCAGGAATGGGCGTCAAGCAGGACACTTCCCTAAAGCCAGCTCACGTTTCTTGTCGTGCTGGGTGTAACGCATCCGCCACAAAATCAATCCGTTCGGCATCACTACGGCGAATAGCCTGTGATTGTCAGCCACCTTGAGTGCCTTGTCGGCAGGCTTGAGTGCTTTGGGCTTGGAATCTGAGGGCATAAAGCGGGGGGTTCAGATTTGAGATTTACGCCCCTCCCTGCATTGCCCCCACATCGCGCGCGGAAACAAACGGAAAGACGCGGAAGCAAACGGCAGTAGAAACAGGAAAAACTGTAAAGAAAAAAGCCGCTTGCGGAAACAAACGGCTTTTATTGGAAATGATATTGGTAGGCCCGGAGGGACTTGAACCCCCGACCAAGCGATTATGAGTCGCCTGCTCTAACCGACTGAGCTACAGGCCCTAGAAGGGGCGCATAATACGGGATTTATCGTGAATTGTGAATGGGGAATCCGGTTCTTCTGGAATCGTGCAAACTTTGTTCAGGTTCTCTCAATAAGGCACTTTGTCGCACAGTCATACCGCAAACCAGGTGTGATATAGCCAAACTGCTGAAAAGGAATATCTGCGCTATATTTCTACCTGCCTTCCAAACCGATATAGCTAATCAGCTTATTTTTTCATACAACATTTACGCCAATCTTTCCGAATTTGCGCAATATTTAGGGAAGATTTGTATGAAGGATTAAGAGCATTGACTATATTCGACAGACTTCCCCGGCAGCGTGGTAGCGGGTGAAAACAGGTACGGCAAAATTGTGTTAAACCATCCTTCCTGTCGTGACTGGTAAGTGTCCTGCAAGCGGTATAAATACTGGTATTTCCACCTGAATGCCCGCCAAGCGGCGCCATTACTGGGTCCGCCAAGCGGCGTGGTTGCTGGACCCTCCAAGCGGCGTGGTTGCTGGCCTCGCCAAGCGGCGTCGTTACTGGGCCCGCCAAGCGGCGCCGTTACTGGGCCCGCCAAGCGGCGTCATTACTGGGCCCGCCAAGCGGCGTCGTTA
>CAURDG010000087.1:0-6557 GCA_963523555.1 uncultured Cardiobacterium sp. | reverse complement strand
CCTGGACGCGGATGATGGCGTTGTGCCCCCAGTAGTTGCCGTCTTCGCCCTGCCAAGCGGCGACGCCGCGCGCGACGATGGGGCCGTAGAGGGCGCCGGCGAACTGGATGGCACGAGCGAGCAGGGAGTTGCCGCCGATGAGGCGCGGCATGGTTTGCAGCAGGCCGAGGCGCGGTTCGGCGTCCATGCGCGCGACCATTTCGACCAGGGTGTCCGCTTCCATCAGGCTGTCGGCATCTAGCATGATCATGTAGGCGTAACGCCCGCCCCAACGGCGCACGAAGTTTTCAACGTTGCCGGATTTGCGCCCGCTGTTTTGCGTGCGGCGGCGGTACCAAACGGGGAGCGGCGATTTTTCGCGCAGGACGTGCAGGGCGGCGGTTTCGCCCAGCCAGGCGTCGGGCTTTTGCGTGTCGGAGATGATGAAAATCTCGGCGCGGTCGGCGAGCGCGGTGTGGCTGAGTTCTTGTGCCATCGCCAGCAGTGCGGCATGGGTCAGCGCTGGATCTTCACCATAGACGGGCATAAGCAGGGCAACTTTGCCGCCTTGCGGGTCAAGCCTGCCCTGGTGACGGCGCTGCGGTAATAATCCCGCGAGGCAGGCGGTAGTGGAAAAGGCGACCCAGTAGAAAGTGAGCGCGAAGAAGACAAGCAGGATGTATTGCAACAGGGTGCTGCGTCCGTCGCCAAAAGCTTTGAGCATGTGCCAGCTGCCGAAGGTACCGATGGCGAGTGCGCCACCGAAGGCGACGAGGCGGGCAAGGTGGGTGCGCAGCGGGGTGTGGATGGGCGGCCGGCCGGGTGCTTTGCGCAGGGACTGAACCCGCATGTTGAGCGGGGCTTCCGGCGGCACGGCGGGGATGGTGGTGTTCATGGGTTCCAGGTTCAGATGATGTTATATGGCATGAAGGCGGGCTAATGCCCGCCCTTCTTTGCGTGTTTCAGGAATGGGGTTTGTTCAGAGTGGCACCCAGCGGTAGAACCAGCTTTCGGCGACGGGGACTCCGTTGGTATCAGTAAGGCGTAATTGCAGCTCGGCCATGGTGTTGCTTTTCGGCTGGTAGTCGAAAGCAGCGCGCAATCTGCCACCTTCCGGCAGGCGGACGAGGTGGGCGGCACGGATTTCCCCGGCGCTGGCGTTAGTCACGAGTTTCAGGGTATCGGGGTCAAGCGGTGCACTACCTTCAGGGACGGCAAAATCCACGGTGAAGGTATAGAGTTCAGGGTTATTGACCGCCGCACCGCTACGGGTGCCGACGATGCGCGCGCGCCCGGAGAATTCTGGGCCGGATTGCGACCAGGTGAGGTCGTAGGCAAAATCACGCCGCTCACCTGCTTTGAGTGGCTCGGCGGGTGACCAGAAGGCGATGATGTTGTCGTTAAATTCGTTGGTGACGGGAATTTCGACCAGTGAGACGCTGCCCTTGCCCCATTTGCCGCGCGGGGTAATCCAGGCTGAAGGGCGTTTGTCGTAACGCGCTTCGGCGTCCTGGAAGTTGTCGAAGGCGCGAGCGCGCTGCAAGAGGCCAAAGCCTTTCGGGCTGTCGTCAATGAAGGCGGAGAATTGCAGGTCGCGCGGGTTGCACAGCGGACGCCATAGACGCGCTTCGCCGCCGGTGTACATGGCGAGGCCGTCGTTATCGTGCACGGCATTGCGGTAATCGTTGACAGCGGCGCGGCGGCTGGGGCTGAAAAAATACATCGACGTGAGCGGCGCGATGCCGTAATGCTGGATATCCTTACGCGGGAAGAGGCTGGATTTGATGAGGAAGACGGTTTCTGCGCCAGGGATGATTTCCATTGCATAGGCGCCGGTAAGCGATGGGCTTTCCAGCAGAGCTTCGAGGCGGATGCTACGGTCATTCGCTTCCGGCTGATAAATCCAGAATTGGGTAAAGCGCGGAAATTCTTCGCCGCCTGGGCCGCCGGTACCGAGAGCGAGGCCGCGTGCCGAGAGGCCATAGAGGGTATCGCGGGCGATAGCGCGGAAGTAGCTCGCGCCCTGGAAGACGGCAAATTCATCCATGTAGTCGGGCGAATTGATGGCGTAGCGCAGGCGGAAGCCAGACCAGCCGAGGCCCTGACGTACCTCGTCGGGAAATTCGAGTTTGGCAGCATCAAACTGGTTAGGGTCAAAGTCAAAGACGCCGGGATCAAAGACGATTTCTTCGGCCTTGCCGCCTTTGACAAGATGAATACGCACGCGGTCTTTATAGAAAAAGCCGGGCGGCAAGAGATCGAGGCCGAACTGGGAGTTGGCGTTTGCGGCGTGGATGGGATCGGCTTCGCGACGGAAGCGGATGCCCCGGTATTGATCGTAGGTCAGGTCGGAGAAGATGCCGCCAAGCTTGTATTGTTCGGGGCTATCGGGGCTTTTGGCGCGTTCTTGCGCGAGGGTGATGACGCGACCGAAACTGTGCGTATCGGCTTCAGCCTGTTGGGGATTGTCCTGAGCGAAGGTTTTGCTACTGAGGGCAGCGGCACCAATAATGCTGGTGGCGGCGATGAAATCCCGTCTGTTCATGTGGATTGCTCGTGATGGTTATGAGGTTTCTTGGGGCGCGCGAGTATAGCATGTTTGCCATGTGGTCATTTCAGCTGCCTTGAGTGCATTTTTACCCACAGCCAGGATGACGGCGCAATTTTGCTGCAGGCGACGGCTTTGTCATCAGGCAACATTCCAGGCAAATAAAAACCTCTTTCACTTCACTTATATCAAGTACAGTACATCGGCGTATCCCGTAACTTGCCGCAAGTGATAATCAGAGAAGACTACTGATTATCCGGACTTATATCCTCTTTCCAGCTTATTGAATTCACAGGAGAATCCATGCCCCGCGATCTTAGCAAAATGACTTGCATTGAAGACCTGCGCCGCGTCGCCGAACGCAAGGTGCCGCGTATGTTTTTCGATTACGTCCGTTCTGGTTCCTGGACGGAAAGCACCCTGCACCACAACAGCCGCGATTTTGACCCGATCAAGTTCCGCCAGCGCGTACTGGTCGATATGACTGGCCGCACCCTGGAAACGACGATGATTGGCGAGAAGGTGCATATGCCCGTCGTCATCGCCCCGACCGGTTTTACCGGCATGATGCATGCCGATGGTGAGATCCTCGCGGCGAAAGCTGCCGAGAAGTTCGGCATTCCCTTCACGCTTTCCACCATGTCCATCTGCTCGATTGAAGACGTGGCGGCAAACACGAGCAAGCCGTTCTGGTTTCAGCTTTATGTGATGCGCGACCGCGAATTCATGGAAGACCTCATCAAGCGGGCGAAAGCGGCAAACTGTTCCGCGCTGATGCTCACCGCCGACCTGCAAGTACTCGGTCAGCGCCACCGTGACATTAAAAACGGCCTTTCCGCGCCGCCGAAGCCGACCCTGATGAACATGATCAACCTTGCCACCAAGCCGCAGTGGTGCTGGGGCATGCTGCACACCAAGCGCCGCACCTTCGGCAACATTGTCGGCCACGCCAAGAACGTATCCGACCTGTCCTCGCTTTCTTCCTGGACCAGCGAACAGTTCGACCCGCGCCTTAGCTGGGACGATGTCGCCCGCATCAAGGACCTCTGGGGCGGCAAACTCATCATCAAGGGCATCATGACTGCTGAAGACGCGGAAAAGGCTGCCGCTTCCGGCGCCGATGCGCTGGTAATTTCCAACCACGGCGGCCGCCAGCTTGACGGCGCGCTGTCCAGCATCAAAGTGCTGCCGGAAATCGTCGCTGCCGTCGGCAGCAAAATCGAGGTGTGGCTGGATAGCGGCATCACGAGCGGACAGGACGTCTTGAAGTGCATGGCACTTGGCGCCAAAGGCACGATGATTGGAAAAGCCTTCCTCTACGGCCTCGGTGCCTACGGCGAAGACGGCGTGCGCCGCTGCCTGGAAATCCTCTACAACGAAATGGATACGACGATGGCATTCTGCGGTCACACCGACATCAAAAACGTCGGTACGGACATTCTGGTACCGGGAACGTACTAAGCCCGTAAGGCAGCCGGCGACGGCTGCCTTTATGAATAACGCGCCCGCCAAGCGGGATAAAACCTGGGTTCCCGCCAAGCGGGACAAAACCTGCGTTCCCGCCAAGCGGGACAAAACCTGGGGCCCGCCAAGCGGGACAAAACCTGGGGTCCCGCCAAGCGGGATAAAACCTGGTTTCCCGCCAAGCGGGACAAAACCTGGCTTCCCGCCAAGCGGGGCAACCCAGCGCCTTTTTGCACCTAACCTATCCACTGGAACAGTCTATGGAAACCACTGCTACCACTGCCGGCTACCTGCCACTCATCCTCAGCATCGCGCCCATCATCCTGCTCATCTGGCTGATGGTGAAAAAAAATGCCGTGCCGTCTTATATCGCCCTGCCCGGCACAGCGCTCATCATCTACCTCCTGCAACTCTTCTACTTCAAAAACGACTTCATGCTGCTCAACGCCAACGCGGCAGCGGGCATCGTCGCCACCCTCACCCCCATCACCGTCATCTTCGGCGCGATCTTCTTCAACCGCATGATGGAAGCGACCGGCTGCCTCGCCGTCATCCGCCAGTGGCTGGGCAACATCAACCCCAACCCCATCGCACAGTTGATGATCATCGGCTGGGCCTTCGCCTTCATGATCGAAGGCGCGAGCGGCTTCGGCACACCTGCCGCCATCGCCGCGCCCATTCTCGTCGGCCTCGGCTTCAAACCGATGCAGGTCGCCGTCTTCGCCCTCGTCATGAACTCCGTGCCCGTATCCTTCGGCGCGGTCGGCACGCCGACCTGGTTCGGTTTCGGTGAACTGAAACTGAGCGACGCCGACATCCTGCAAATCGGCAAACAAACCGGCATCATCCACTTCATCGCCGGCCTCGTTATCCCGGTCATCGCCCTGCGCTTCATCACCAGCTGGGCGGAAATCCGCAAAAACCTCGGCTACATCTACCTCAGCATCCTCGCCTGCACCGTGCCGTATGCCCTGCTTGCGCAGGTGAACTACGAATTCCCGTCGCTGGTCGGCGGCGGTATCGGCCTGCTGCTCTCCGTCGTCCTCGCCAACAAGGGCATCGGCCTTGCCAAAATGACAGACAGCGGCGAACGCGCCACGCTCACCACCGGCCAGGTACTGAAAGCACTGATGCCGCTTGGCATGCTGATGATTATCCTCATCGTCACCCGCGTGCAGGAACTCGGCCTGAAAGGACTGCTCAACGACGCTACCCCGCTCTTCACCCTGCACCTCGGCGTCTGCGATTTCGAAGTCAGCCGTGCCCTCATCCTCAGCTTCAAAAACATCTTCGGCGAAGCGGTAAACGAGAGCTACAAAACCCTCTACGTCCCCGCCTTCATCCCATTCGTCATCACCGTCTGGCTGTCGCTGGCCATCTACCGCGTCAGCTTCCGCGACAGCTTCGTCGTCTGGCACACCACCCTCGCGCAAACCATCAAACCGCTGCTCGCCCTCTTCGGCGCGCTGGTCATGGTCAAATTCATGATGGTCGGTGCGGACGGCTCAATGGTAAAAATCATCGGCAACAGCTTCGCGCAGATTGCCGGCGATAACTGGGTGTACTTCGCCTCCTACCTCGGCGCGATAGGAGCCTTCTTCTCCGGCTCGAACACCGTGTCGAACCTCACCTTCGGCAGCATCCAGCACAGCATCGCGCAGAGCGTCGGTCTGCCGGGCAACAGCGTACTCGCCTTGCAATCGGTGGGTGGGGCAATGGGTAACATGGTGTGCATCAACAACATCATTGCCGTCTGCTCGGTACTCGACGTGCAAAACCAAGAAGGCGCGATTATCAAGAAGACCGTCATCCCGATGGCTATCTATGGCGTCATCGCCGCCCTCATGGCCGTGCTGTTCATCTACGTGTTCTGACGTTCACGCCAGGAAAAGGAAACGCCCCGAACCATGGGGCGTTTTTTATGACCGCCAAGCGGGGTAAATGCTGGGTTCTTGGGCAGCCGCCAAGCGGGATAAATGCTGGGTTTTTTGGCAGCCGTCAAGCGGGGTAAACGCTGGGTTCTTGGGCAGCCGCCAAGCGGGATAAACACTGGGTTCTCGGGCGGCCGTCAAGCGGGATAAACGCTGGGTTCTTGGACAGCCGCCAAGCGGGATAAACGCTGGGTTTATGGACGGCCGCCAAGCGGGATAAACGCTGGGTTCTTGGACAGCCGCCAAGCGGGATAAACGCTGGGTTCTTGGGCAGCCGCCAAGCGGGGTAAATACTGGGTTCTTGGGCAGCCGCCAAGCGGGATAAATACTGGGGTTTTGAGCAGCCGCCAAGCGGGGTAAATGCTGGGTTCTTGGGCGGCCGCCAAGCGGGATAAATCCTGGCTTCGTGGATATTGATGCCTGCCTGGTCGCCGCCCCAGAAAGAATCCTGCTGCTATGCCATTTGTCACGCCGTGTTGGATATTGTGTTTATTCAACGCGGCATCTTATTTTTATGTGTTTATTTGAGGATTTTTTGTGCTACATTCGCCGCGTTCGGGGCGATCCCCTGCGGGATGCCCCGAATGCACACGCACCGTCGGCGCGTGATGCAATTCACCACTTCTAACGGGAGT
>CAURDG010000086.1:0-6586 GCA_963523555.1 uncultured Cardiobacterium sp. | reverse complement strand
AGATGGTTTTGCTGCTGCATCCATACTGCTTGGCAAGCTGCGCGGCCGTTTGTTTACCTGCGCTATAAGCTGTCCAAAGCTCGTCGTTTTGAAGGCGCTTGCCGCCGTCAAAACGTTTGCCGCAAGCCTTGCATTTATATCGTTGCTTGCCATTTTGCCAGCCATCTTTTTTGATCTGCTTTGAGCCGCAGAAAAAGCATTTTTTGTGTTCAAAGCCTTTGACCCCGCTTAAACCCTTGCAGCATAAGGCTTACAGCGATTCTTGGCTCCTTTTTTGTCCTATACGCCAAAAATCCCTTCCCCCACTTGCGGGGGAAGGTGCCGCGCAGCGGCGGAAGGGAGGGAAACATGGCGGTAAATCCAGAATTTATCCCGCTTGACGCAAGCCCAGTATTTACGCCGCTTGGCGGGCCCAGGTTTTATCCCGCTTGGCGCAGCAATCCCCTCCCCCACCCTCATTGCATTATCATGCGCCACTTTTCACAACGACCCACACCATGACCACACTCACCCTCCTTTGCGGCGGTCAGTCGCGCCGCATGGGGCAGGACAAAGCCCTGCTCGACTACCACGGCGAAACCCTGCTCGCCCGGCACCTGCGCCTCGCCCATGAGGCGGGTTTGCCTGTGCAACTTGCCAGCGGAGACACGGCCTATCCTGTCCCGCCCGAAGTCCACCGCATCGCCGACGCCCTGCCGGGGCACGAAGGCCCGCTCTCGGCGCTTGCCGGGGCGCTTGCAGCCATTGCTGAAAACGGCGGTACAGAAACCCTGCTGCTGCCGGTCGATACCCTTGTCACTCCGGTACAGTTGCGCGATGCGCTGGCTGGTGCAGCCCCCGATCCCTTCGTATGCATCGTGCACGATGGCCAGCCACAGCCGCTCTTTGCCCGTGCCTCCGTCACCCTGCTGCCGCGTCTCACCGACTGGCTGACCAACGGGCTGCGCCGCATGATGCCGCTGGCTGCCCTATCCGGCGTGCGTTACGTCACCTGCCCCGCCGACTGGCCACAGCCGCTGAACGCCAACACCCCCGAAGACTGGAACACCCTATGCCATCATTCACCCACCTGACCCCCGACGGCGACGCACACATGGTGGACGTCGGTGACAAAATCCCGACTCGCCGCAGCGCGACCGCCAGCGCCCGCGTTACCTTCCCGCCAGACGTTTACGCTGCCCTGCGCGCAAGCGGCGGCCAGACCAAAAAAGGCGCCATTATCACGACCGCACAGCTGGCGGGCATCATGGCCGCCAAACAAACCGCCAGCCTCATCCCGCTCTGTCACCCACTGCCACTCGATAAAGTCGAACTTGATATCGCCTACAACGACGCTGCGAGCGCCCTCGACATCCATGCCACCTGCCGCGTCACCCACAAAACCGGAGTTGAAATGGAAGCGCTGACCGCCGCCAGCATTGCGGCGCTCACCCTCTACGACATGTGCAAAGCACTCAGCCACGACATCACCATTAGCGATATCCGTCTGGAACACAAAAGCGGCGGCAAACACGATTACACCCTACCTCAAGGAAACACCCCATGACTCTGACCCTCCTCTACTTCGCCCAACTCGCCGACGAAGCGGGCGTCTCCCAGGAAACCGTGCACGACGACTACCCCAACCTCGCCGCCCTCTACAAAGCGCAGCAGGCGCGGCACGACTTCAGCCTGAGCCAGGCACAACTGCGTGTCGCCCGTAACCAGACCTTCGCCGCCTGGACGGATATCCCTGCTGATGGCGACGAAATCGCCTTCATCCCGCCCGTTTCCGGAGGCTGACATGAGCTTTCGCATCAGCACCGCCCCCATCGATACCGCGACTGCCCGCCTCGCCCTGTGCCAGCCGCAAAGCGGCGGCTACGTCAGCTTTGAAGGCTGGGTACGCGACCACCACGCAGGCAAAGCCGTGGCAAAACTCGCATACAGTGCCTACACCGCAATGGCCGAGCGCGAAGGCGCGCGCATCATCGCCGCCGCGCAAGAGCAGTACGACATCAACGCGGCTGCCTGCATCCACCGCATCGGCGACCTCGCTATCGGTGAACTCGCCGTATGGGTTGGTGTCGCTGCCGGACACCGTGGCGATGCCTTTGCTGCCTGCCGCTACATCATTGACCACATCAAAGAAACCGTGCCCATCTGGAAACACGAGCACTACCGCGACGGCACAAGCGCCTGGGTACTCAACCATCACTGTGGCTGATCGCGGTGGGAAAACTGCCAAGCGGGATAAAGTCTGGATTTAGGAGTGGTAATAGCGGTAGCTGCCGTGGGTGTAGGTGGCGAGCAGGTGGCAGCAGCGGTCAAGGTGGTCGTAGCGGATGAAGGCGGTGAAGGGGTTACCGCCGGTGTGCGCGAGCAGGGCGGCGGTTTCATCGCCGGGGTGGACGATGGGCAGATGGCCGGTATCGTCGCCGAGGGCGTAGTCGCCGCCCAAGCGGTAGAGGCGGATGTTGTCAAGGCGGCCGGGGGTCATGCTGCGGAAGGGGTTGTCGCGTTGTGCCGCTTGCAGGCGGGCGGTGAGGGAGGCGAGGGTGTGGTCGCCGTCCGGCAGCGGCGGCAGGGTGGGTAGCGCCTGCCATGCGCGCGGCTGGGCGCGTTGGGGGGCGATGCCGGGGTAGTAGCAGAGTTCGCCGTCGTAGGCGGTGCTGGGCAGGACGGATGCCGCTTGTGGCGGTGCGCCGGGGATGCGGAATTCGAGGATGTAGGCGTAACGGCCGCTGTGACTGCCGTAGAGCCAGTGGTAGTGGGCCTCGCCCCGGTCAAGGTCGAGGCGGTGGCTGCCGATGTTGTGCCAGTGGTCGCGCTGCGGCGGGTTTTGCAGGACGGTTTCTTTGGCGACGGGGATGCCGAGGCGTGCAGTGATTTCAGCCTGCCAGTCGGGGTCGAGGCGGTCGTAGCGGATGTAGGTGTCGGCAAGCAGGTAGAGGGTGGTGTAAGCGGCGAGCAGGGTTTCGTGGGCGGTGGCGGGGAGGGCGGCAGCGTGTTGCAGGCGGGCGGCGATGCCGGGGAGTTGCGCGTCGTTCATGCGCCGCGCGAGGTGATGCAGTTGTTGGTAGTGTTCACCGCGTTGGGCAAGGCCGTTGCGCAGTTGGTCTTCCAGCCAGCGTTGCAGGTCGGCAAGGCCGTCGGCAGCTTTGGCATGGCGCGCCTGGCGGCGTTTTTCCTGGGCGGCGGGATCGGGGGCTTTTTCGGGTTTGTCGGCGCGTTCGGCTTTGGCTGCGCGGGTCTGCTGGCGTTTTTCGAGCCAGGCGGTGACCCAGTCGGGCGGCGTGGCTTCCTGGAAGCGTTCGGGGCTTTCGGCGTAGCGCAAGAGCAGGGCGAGGCCGTGTTTGCAGGGGAATTTGCGGCTGGGACAGCTGCATTTGAAGGCGGGTTCGGCGCTGAGGTCAACGGCGGTTTGGTAGGGGTTTTTGCCGCTGCCCTGGCAGTGACCCCATAGGGCGTCGCCCTGTTTTTCGAGCAGGGGCCATTTGTTGGCGCCGAGGGCAGCGGCAGCTTTGTTGGAGGCGGCGTCAGGGGCGAGTTGGGCGATTTGTGCGGCGGTGTAGGTGGGCATGTCAGAGGGCGTGGATGGTGATGCCTTTGGGGGCAGCAAGTTGTTGTAGTGCAGCAATGTCTGCCGGTGCGGCGTGGATGTAAACGTGGGCGTTGCTGTGGCCGTTGTAGTCGTTGAGCGCCCGCTTAAGGGTGGCAAGGTTGACGCTGCTGCTTCTGCCGCTGATGCCGATATGGGCGTTGTCGGCGGCGAGCCCTTGCAGGATGTTGTGGACGGAGCCGGAGGCAGTCATGCCGCTGCTTTGGGCGGCCACTATCATGCTGTTGGCAAGGAAATCCGTCGATGCGGGGACGTCTGCGATGAGGATTTTGCTGCCGGGCGGTGCGCTTCGGGCGATGTCGGCGGCGACGGTATCGGGGGATGCGCCGCCGCCCGTGGCACAGGCGACGAGCAGGCAGGCGGTGAGGGTTGTGGGCAGGATATGGCGCATGTGTTTCTCCTGGTTGTTTGGGTAAAAACCGCGTAGTTATCCCGCTTGGCGGGTGTTGGCGTTTATGGTGGTAACGCAAGACGGCGGGTTTGGGCCCGCCGTGCGAGGCAGTCTGTTCAGACCATCAGCGGATTTCCAGACCGTTGCTGCCTTGGGTAATCTGGTCGCCGGATACGCCCAGCATGGAGAGTATCGAGCGGGCATCGTTGGCAATGATGCCAAGCGCCTGGCTGTCGCCATTTTTTTGGGCTTCCATGTACATCGCCATTTCCAGGCTGCCTATCCAGTACAGGGTCTCGGCCATTTTCTGTTTGTCGGTATTGGATAGGCTTTGCATGGTGCTGTCTTCTTCCATGACTTCCTGCAACTGGTGCACCAGCCCGTGGGCTTCGAGCTGGCTGAGATCGAGGTTGTTGGCGATGCCGTAGCTGATAGTGATCGCATAGGCGGTTGCAGTGGCAATGCTGGTTGTGTCGTAGCCTTCAGATTCGAGAGCCTGCCGGACCTGTTTGATGAGATTGGCGTTTTTCAGGGCGGTGAGTTGCTGTTCGCTTTGATCGTTATAGCTACCTTTGTTTTTGAGTTGCTGCGCGAGTGCGGCGAACATGGCTTCATTGACTTCGTGCGTCGTGCTGTCGCTATGTTTGTATTTGTGGACGTTTTGTGTGGTCGTAGCCTGTTTGGCAGATTCGCTGCTGGTTGAATGGCTATTTTCACTTTTTAATTTTTGTAGGGCTTTTTTGTTGCGTTCGATGTTCTCGTTTACTGTCTTGTCAATCCAGAAGGTATCGCTCCAATCGTAAAGTATTTGTGCCTGGACTTGCGGTGTGGTGAGCAGAATGCTGGTGCTGAAGAATGCGGCGAGCAGGGTACGTTTCATTGTGGTCTCCCAAATGGATTTGTGCAGGATTGCGCATCCTAATGTATATATTTGTATGCGCCGTCGGGATTACGGTTTTTAGATGTTAAGAAGCCCGCTGTTGTCTCTTTTGGCGGGCTATCAGGTCAGGATGAGACGCTCAACCGTTTTTCAATGAGACGGAAGCAGCCGACGATACACAGGGTGATGGCAAGGTAGATGCCAGCGGCGATGAGGAAGGGTTGGAAGGGTTCGTAGGTTTTGGTGAAGAGGGTATTCGCGACGCCGGTGATGTCGAGCAGGGTTGCGGTGCTGGCAATCGCCGAGCCGTGCAGCATGAAGATGATTTCGTTGCCGTAGGCGGGCAGCGCGCGGCGCAGGGCGCCCGGCAGGATGATGCGGGTGCGGATTTGGTTGCGGCTCATGCCGAGGGATTTGGCGGCTTCGATTTCGCCGCGCGGGGTGGTCTCAATCGCGCCGCGCACGATTTCGGCGGTGTAGGCGGCGGTGTTCAATATGAATGAGAGCATGACCCACGGCCAGGCCTGGCGCATGAGCGGCCACAGGGCAAGCTCGCGCACGCCGGGGATGCGGCCGATGACGAGGCCGATGCCGTAGTAGAAGACGTAGAGTTGTACGAGCATCGGGGTGCCGCGAAAGATGTAGCTGAATGCCAGGACGGGCAGTTTCCAGATGATCGAGCAGCGCGCGGCGAGCAGGACGCCGCAGGGGATGGCGATGGTGAGGCCGATGGCGAGCGAGAGGCCGACCAGCCACAGGGTCTGCCACAGCCCGCCGAGCCACATGAGGAGTTGGGTGTTATCCATTTATTGTCCTTGTACTTCAAAGCCCACGGAGTAGCGCCGCCGCAGCCACCAGAGGATGGCGATGGAGAGGGTGGTGAGAAGGAGGAAGTAGCCCGCCATGGCACCGTAGAACCAGAAGCCGGCGTAGAGGTCTTTTTTTTGTGCGGTGCGCGCGGCGGCGTTGGCGATGCGCACGATGTCTTGCAGGCCGATGATGGAGACAAGCGCGGTATTTTTCATCAGCACCAGCCAGTTGTTGCCGAGGGACGGCAGGGAGTAGCGCAGCATTTGCGGCCAGGAGATACGCCAGAAGATGGTGCGGCGCGGGAAGCCGTAGGCGCGCGCGGCTTCGATTTGCCCTTTGGGGATGGCGAGGAAACCACCCCGGAAGGATTCGGCCATGTAGGCGCCCATGACGAAGCCGATGACGAAGATGCCGGTGTAGAGCGGGTCGATATCGATATGCGGCCAGCCGAGGCGGGTGGTGAGTGCGTTCAGCAGGTATTGGCCGCCGTAGTAGATGAGGAAGAGCTGGATGAGGTCGGGCACGCCGCGCACGAGGGTGGTGTAGGCAATAGCGGGCAGGCGCACCCACGGGTTTTTGTGCATGCTGCCGAGGCAGGCGAGGATGCCGAAGATGAGCGAGACAACGAGGCCGGAGAGGGCGAGCTCAAGGGTGACGAGTGCACCCTTGAGCAGTTGCTCTTTGTATTCAAGCAGGATGGTGTAGCCGTGCATGGTTATTTCGCCGTGCCGCCGGAGATGTCGTACTTGAAGTATTTGTCGTTTACTTTTTTGTATTCGCCGTTTTCTTTGATGGCTTTGAGTGCGGCGTTCAGGTCTTCGCGCAGTTTGTCGTCGTCTTTGCGCACGCCGATGGAGATGCCCGCGCCGAAGTATTTTTTGTCGTCCACGTCGGTGCCTGCCTG
>CAURDG010000085.1:0-6628 GCA_963523555.1 uncultured Cardiobacterium sp. | reverse complement strand
CTCGCTTGGCGGCAATCCCAGTGTTTACCTCGCTTGGCGGCAATCCCAGTGTTTACCTCGCTTGGCGGCAATCCCAGTGTTTATCTCGCTTGGCGGCAAGGCCAGTATTTGTCTCGCTTGGCGGCGAAGCCAGTGTTTATCCCGCTTGGCGGCAATCCCAGTGTTTACCTCGCTTGGCGGCAGCCCAGCATTTATCTCGCTTGGCGGCAAGGCCAGTATTTGTCTCGCTTGGCGGGTCCAGCATTTATGCCGCTTGGCGGGGCCAGTGTTTGTCTCGCTTGGCGGATGATTCAGGCGCGGCCACTGTGAGATGAGTGGATTTGTCTGCTATCTGGCGATACCGGTGGCGTCGTTTTCCTCTATCCTATTGCACTTTTCACTCACACATTTTCGAGAGTTTTCATGCCTATTGCCGCAAGTGATTTGAATGTTATGGACAAGCTCGATCCCGCCCGCTGGCAGGGCAAGCGGGTGTTGATGATGGCCGGTGGTACTGGCGGGCACGTATTTCCCGCCCTCGCTGTGGCCAGTGCCGCCCGTGATTTGGGTGCCGAGGTGCATTGGCTCGGCAATGCCAAAGGGTTTGAGGGGCAGAAGGTGCCCGCGGCGGGTTTTGTTTTGCATGACATCGCGGTGCGCGGACTGCGCGGCAAGGGGCTGCTCGGCTGGTTGCAGGCGCCGTTTATGCTCGCTCGCGCGTTTTGGCGGGCGAATGCGGTGTTGCGTCGCCTGCGTCCTGATGTGGTCATCGGCATGGGCGGGTTTGCTTCCGGCCCCGGCGGTCTGGTGGCGCACTGGCGGCGGGTGCCGCTGGTGGTGCATGAGCAAAATGCGGTAGCCGGTTTGACCAACCGCCGTCTGGCGAAGGTTGCCGACCGAGTGCTGCTCGCCGATGGCCGTGCGGCAGCAGGGATGGGGCTGGCCGGGGGGCAGTTTGTGGTCACGGGTAATCCGGTGCGCCCCGAAATTGCTGCGATGCCTGCGCCTGCGCAGCGTTTTTTGGGGCATCGCGGGCCGGTTCGTCTGCTGGTGCTGGGCGGTTCGCAGGGGGCAAAGGCGCTGAATGCGCTGCTGCCGCAGGCGCTCTCGCTGTTGCCGGCGGAGTCTCGCCCCGCTGTCACGCATCAGGTCGGCGAGCGCTGGCTGGATGAGGCGCGCGCGGCGTATGCGGCTGCGGGTGTCGAGGCCGAGGTGGTGCCGTTTATTGTGGATATGGCGGCGGCGTATGGCGCGGCGGATTGGGTGATCGCCCGTTCCGGCGCGCTCACGGTCGCCGAGGTGGCCTCTGCCGGGCTGGCAGCGCTGTTTGTGCCGTTTCCGTTTGCGGTTGATGATCATCAGACGGCAAATGCGCAGGCGCTGGTGGATGCCGGCGCAGCGGTGGTGGTGCAGCAGCGGGATTTGTCGGCAGAGTCACTGGCCGCGCTGATCGCTGCCCGTCAGGATCGCGGTGCGCTGTTGATGCAGGCTGACCGCGCCCGCAGCCGTTCGCATGCGAAGGCGCTGGGGCGGATTCTGGCCGAGGTTGAAACGCTGTTGGCAGACAAGGCGGTACGCTAGTTCTTGTTATGTTCACTCTTTTTTCGCTGGCGCGAGGCTTCCCCGCCCTGCCCTTCCCCGCGTTTTTTCGCGTGGTTATCCCGCTTAGCGGGGGCTATCCGGACTCGCCATGCGGGTTTTCTGCTTCCCCCCAACCCTTCTTCGCGGAGGGTTGTCGCGGGGGTTTGTTTTTTGTTGTTAACTCACTTTTCAGGTTCAGGTTTTTCAGATGAGTGCTGATATTCATTTTGGGCGGATTGAACGCCGCCAGATGCGCCGTGTGCGTAATGTGTTTTTTGTCGGAATCGGCGGGGTCGGCATGAGTGCCATCGCCGAGGTGTTGATTACGCTGGGTTATGCGGTGAGCGGTTCGGATTTGAAGCCGTCCGCCAATACGGAGCGTTTGCAGGCAAAGGGCGCTACGGTGTTTTTCGGCCACAGTGCGGAGAATGTGGGTGATGCGTCGGTGGTGGTGACGTCATCGGCGATTGATCCGGCCAATCCGGAAGTGCTGCGCGCGCGCGAGCTGGGGATTCCGGTCATCCGCCGTGCCGAGATGCTGGCCGAATTGATGCGTTTCCGTTTCGGGATTGCGGTCGCGGGCACGCACGGCAAGACGACGACGACGAGTTTGATTGCCTCCATCCTCGCTGATGCCGGGCTGGACCCGACGTTTGTCATCGGCGGGGTGCTCACGGCAGCAGGCAGTAATGCGCGTCTGGGCGATGGTCAGTATTTGGTCGCGGAAGCGGATGAGTCGGATGCGTCGTTTTTGTTTTTGCAGCCGATGATTTCGGTGGTGACGAATATTGATGCGGATCATCTGGAGAATTACGGCGGCAGTTTCGATAATTTGAAGCAGGGTTTTGTGCGCTTTTTGCACAATTTGCCGTTCTACGGGCTGGCGGTGATGTGTGTGGATGATGAGGGGGTGCGCTCGGTGTTGTCCGAGGTCGGGCGGCCGGTGCGCACGTATGGTTTTTCGGAGCAGGCGGATTTGCGCGCGGTGAATGTGCGTCAGGTCGGCCTGGATATGCTGTTTGATGTGGTCGATAAGGCGCGCGGCGAGACGTTCCCGCTGTCGCTGTCCATGCCCGGCAAGCATAATGTGCTGAACGCGCTCGCGGCGCTGATTGTGTGCAGCGAGTTGGGGTTGCCGCATGAGGATATTGTCGCCGGGCTGCGCCAGTTCAAGGGTGTCGGGCGGCGTTTTACGTATCACGGCGTGATTGCGCATGAACATGGCACGGCTGAGGTGTTTGAGGATTATGGGCATCATCCGAACGAGATTCGCGCAGTGCTGGCAGCAGCGAAGGAAGGCTTTACCGGACGGCGGATTTTTGCGGTGTTCCAGCCGCACCGCTTTACCCGCACCCGCGATTGTCTGGATGATTTTGCCGAGGTGCTGGCGAATTGTGAGGCGCTGGTGCTCACGGATGTGTACAGCGCGGGCGAAGCGCCGATTGCCGGTGCGGACAGCCGGGCGCTGGCGCGCGCCATCCGCGCGCATGGCAAGGTCGAACCGGTGCTGATTGCCGACAAGGGCGCAATTAATCAGCAGTTGTACGATAATTTGCTGCAAGACGGTGATGTCGTGATTTATTTCGGCGCGGGCGATATTGGCCGCGTCGCCAAAGATATGGCTACGGAACATGGGGTAACGCAATGAGTATGGATTTTGGCAAGGTCGCCGTCCTGTATGGCGGGACGTCGGCGGAACGCGAGGTATCGCTGGTCAGCGGCGCGGCGGTGCACGAGGCGCTGTGTGCGGCGGGCGTGGATGCGCATTTGGTCGATACGCTGGATATGCAGGCGCTGTTTTCTTTGCGGGAACGCGGTTTTGCGCGTGCTTTTGTGATTTTGCACGGGCGCGGCGGCGAGGATGGGCAGACGCAGGCGATTCTGGATGCGTTGGCCATTCCCTACACAGGCGCGGGCATCGCCGCTTGCGCGATTGCCATGGATAAGGTGTTGACCAAGCGGCTGTGGGCGGCGGACGGGCTGCCGGTGCAACCGGATATGGTGATTGACGAATCGACATCGTTCGACGCGCTGGTCACCCGCTTGGGCGAATCGTCGTTTGCGGTTAAACCCGCGCTGGAAGGTTCAAGCGTCGGCATCAGCCGTGTTTCCAACCAGGCGGATTTGGTTGTGGCATATGCCAAGGCAGGCGGCGCCAGCGAGAAGGTCATGGCGGAACCGTGGGTGGTCGGCCGTGAGCTGACCTGCGCCATCATCGGCAGCGAGGCTTTGCCGGTGGTGGAAATCCGCCCCGCCAACAGTCATCAGTTCTACGATTATGACGCCAAGTACCGCGACGACAACACCCGCTATCTCTGCCCTGCCCCGCTGGATGCGGCGTTAAGTGGGGAAATTCAGGCGCTCACCAGACGCGCGTTTGCCAGCATCGGCGCAAAAGGCTGGGCACGCGTCGATTTTATTCTCGATGAAGCGAACCGCCCGTGGCTGCTGGAAATCAATATGGCGCCCGGCATGACCTCGCATTCGCTGGTGCCGCTGGCGGGCAAGGCGGCGGGGCTCGATTTTCAGGCAGTCGTGCTGAAAATCCTCGCGCAGACGTTGTAAGTCATGGCCTCGCCTCCGAAAAACCGCTATTTGAGCCGTTCCTCGGTCAGCGTACCGCGCGAGGAACGCACACTGTGGCAAATCGCCTGGCTGATTGGCGAATGCACACTGGCTGTCTTCCTGCTAATCGGCATCGCTTACGGGATTTATGTGACCTATCAGCGCCTGACGCAGCAGGCGTTTTTCCCGCTGAAACGGGTCATCATCGCCGAACCGCTGCGCTACGGCGATATGGCCGACATCAGCGACATCATCCGCCATCACCACCAGAAAGATTTGCTGCATATGGATGTGTCGCTGCTCGCCGGCGAAATCCAGCAGCTTGACTGGATTGCCAAGGCAGGCGTGTACAAGCGCTGGCCGGATGCGGTGGAAATCAAACTCGTCGAACGCATCCCCATCGTGCGCTGGGGCAAGGAAGGCTTCCTTGACGCCAGCGGCACACCGTTCACCGTGCCGGACAGCGACAAGCTGCGCGGTTTGTTCAAACTGCAAGGGCCGGACGGTTACGAGCAGCAGGTGCTGCAATATTACGAAGACATCGCACCGTGGCTCGCTGCACGCCATCTTGATGTTGCCCGCCTCACCCTCGACCCGCGCCTTGTCTGGCATGTCGAACTGAGCGGCGGCACCGACATCATCCTCGGTCGTGATCAACTAAACGAACGTCTGAAAAAACTCGTCGTGGTCAACGACAAAGTCATCAAACCCTACCATCCGTACATTGACGCCATCGACCTGCGCTATCATGACGGCTTCTCCGTGCGCTGGAAAGCCGGCGTCAGACCCGTGACCACAGAAGCAAAAGACAAGACAAAAGAGAAAAAATGAACGAACAGGCCATCAAAGTCGTCATCGACCTCGGCAGCTCACGCACACGGGTGACCATCGCTGAAATCGGCAGCAATCACAGCTACTTTGAAGTGCTGGGGTGCGGCATTGCTGCCGGTAGCGCCGTCAAGGCAGGCATCGTCACCAACATCTCCGCCGCCACCGCCACTATCCGTCAAGCGGTCGCCATCGCCGAACAAGAAGCCGGCGTCAAAATCAACAGCGCCATCGTCAGCATCAGCGGCCAACACATCCTCGGCGTCAACAGCGACGGCCAGACCCATATCCGAAACCGCCGCATCCGCAATAACGATATCGTCCACGCCGTCATGCGCGCACGCAACCTCGCCCACAAAGGCGGGCAAACCCTGCTGCACGTCCTCGAACAACAATTCATCGTCGATGGTCACAAAGGCATCACCGATCCCAAAGGCATGACCGCTGACGAACTCGACGCCCGCGTCCACGTCATCAGCGCCCGCAGCGCCGCCGTGGACAACCTCAGCCAGTGTGTGCGCGAAGCCGGCATCGAAATCGAACAAATCGTCTATGCCGGCCTCGCCTCCGCCTACGCCGCCAGCAGCACGGACGAACGCGAACTCGGCGTTTGCACTGTTGACCTCGGCGCCGGCACTGCCGACATCATGCTGTGGCTGCACAACCAGCCCATGCACGCCGCCACCCTGCCCATCGGCGGCGAACAAATCTCCAGCGAAATCGCCACCGCCCTGCGCACCCCGCGCTCCGCCGCCGAAACCCTCAAATGCCGTTACGGGGCACTGCGCAACAAATACAGCCAGCAACACCGCATCCCGCTGCCCAGCACCGGCCACCTGCCCGACCGCCAGCTCGCCGGTAACGACATGGTCGAGCTGCTCGCCACGTGTTACCAAAACCACTTCACCCACATCAACAAAGAACTGCACCGCGTCGGCCTGCGCAAAATGCTGGACGGCGGCATCATCTTCACCGGCGGCGCCGCGCAAATCCCCGGACTTGCCGAAGCGGCCGGCGAACACTTCGAATGCCCTGTACGCGTTTTCATTCCCCCGCCCATCGAAGGCCTGCCCGAACACCTGCAACGCGACGCGGGCATGGTGACCACCCTCGGCCTCTTCTACCTGCAACAGGTTCCGCTCTCGGACTACGTTTGGGCGAAAGAAGAAAACGACGGTATAATCCAAAACGTTACAAACTTTTTAAAGCGTTATCTGTCACCCTAACGCATCACACATTGGCTCACTGGCACACAAGAGGTAAAACATGGCCTTCACAATACAAATGGACGAGACCGACAACACATCCCCCGTCATGATCAAAGTCATCGGCATCGGTGGCGGTGGATGCAACGCCTTGAAACAAATGATGGATTTCGACCTGCAAGGCGTAGAACTCATCGTGGCCAACACCGACAAACAAGTCCTGCAAGAAAACCCCATCCAGAACAAACTGCAACTCGGCGTCAAAACCACGCGCGGCATGGGTGCAGGTTCCAAACCCGAAGTTGGCCGCCAGGCCGCCGAAGAAGACCGTGACAAAATCCGTGACGCCTTAAACGGCGCCGACATGGTCTTCATCGCCGCCGGCATGGGCGGAGGCACCGGTACTGGTGCCGCTCCCGTCATCGCCAACGTCGCCCGCGACATGGGCATCCTCACCGTCGCCATCGTCA
>CAURDG010000084.1:0-6697 GCA_963523555.1 uncultured Cardiobacterium sp. | reverse complement strand
AGCGGCGATTTTCCTCGCTTCCCGCCAAGCGGCGATTTTCCTCGCTTCCCGCCAAGCGGCGATTTTCCTCGCTTCCCGCCAAAAAAATCCGCCGCAGGGCGGCGGATTTTTTTGTTTTCGCCAAGGCGAAAGCGTCCGTTTTTGGCATTCGTGCCTGCTTCGCCACATGAATAAACACAAGCAAGAAGCCAATATTTATCCCGCTTGGCGGCGGGCTATGACGGATTGATTATTTATAGACTTCTGGGAAATAGGTAACGCAGGCATTTTTTACGTTTCTCAGTCAGTCACTTTGCGAGATTTCCTGGGTACTCATAAAAATATGCGAGTATTTTTCATGAGCGTTCCGCCCTCCCGCAAGCGGGAGGAGGGATTGCCCACTATTTTCTAAAAGATTTCTTCTCTCTGCGTGATGGGTGGTACCTATGCCCGCCCAGCGTTTTATTGTGCCGGATTCTGGCAGCCCGACTGTGGCTCTGCGGCGCAGGGCTGGCAGTTATCGCGTTCGGAGTAGCTGGCGGCGAGTTCGAGTAATGCCGCTTTGCCAGCGGTTCGATCAGCGTTTTTGCCCAGTTGCAGCACAAAGTAGTTGAGGGTCTTTTGGCTGGGGAAGTAGGCGGCCATTTCTTCGACATCGGGGCTGGCGTAGCCGGTGTAGTGCCACAGTTCACCGGGTGCGCCGTCTTTGCCCGTGATATCCGCTTCTTTGGTAGCAGTGGGTGTCTGTTGGGATTCCCGGTACATGGCGATGGTTTCGTCCACCTGTTTTTTGATGATGGTTTGCGCGTCAGCGGTGGTATCGTTGGCCCTGGAACGGGTGTACATAACCATCGGTGCATCTTTCCAGGTGGTACCTGCGGGCAGAAAGATCATGGGAACCCCTTCGTCGGTCAGCGCGGTGTTATCCATTATCCAGCCTTGCGGCGCGGTGAAGGCATAGCAATGGTTCTTGCCGTGAACGTAGCCTTCAAACGGGTTATTGATGCCGCTATTGGTGAGTTCGTCGGCGGCATGGGCGCCTGCGGCAAGGGCAAGCAAGGCGGCGGTGAGGAGGGTTTTGTGCATGGTTGTCTCCTGGTTGGGTTTACACGGATCAACGTTTTTATAGCGTCAGCATCCAGTCGTTAAATTTTTCTTTCTTGTTTCGTGATTATAAAAAGTTTCTCGTATCTCTTTGTTTTATTTACGATTGACTCGCGTGTTTTTTCCTGTATAAATTGTGAAATGCACGTTATCTTCTGCGCAGGTTAACGTTGCTATCCGGCGCCCGCGCTACGGGTGGTCAAAATACATTATTGATTGAGGGGCAGTTTTATGGGTAATTTCAATGCGATGCACGTGACTTTCGGCCTGTATCTGATTGTCGTGCTGTTGATTGGTATCGCGGCGTATTTTTCGACGCGTGATTTTGGCGACTATATTCTCGGCGGACGCAGTCTCGGCCCGTTCGTCACGGCGATGTCAGCGGGCGCTTCGGATATGTCCGGCTGGCTGTTGATGGGGCTGCCGGGCGCGATTTTTCTTTCCGGTATGAGCGAGGCGTGGATTGCCATTGGTTTGACTGTCGGCGCGTATTTTAATTGGCTCTTGGTGGCGGGGCGTCTGCGCGTGCATACGGAATACAATAATAATGCGCTGACCTTGCCGGATTATTTTTTCCACCGTTTCGGCGCGGAAGGCAAGGCAATGAAGGTGATTTCTGCCACGATTATTTTGTTCTTCTTTACGATTTATTGTGCCGCTGGTGTCGTTGCCGGTGCGCGTCTTTTTGAAAGTCTTTTTAATCTTTCTTATACGCAGGCGATGTGGCTTGGTGCGGGGGCAACGATTGCTTATACGTTTATCGGCGGTTTTCTTGCGGTAAGCTGGACGGATACGGTGCAGGCGACGCTGATGATTTTTGCCCTGATTTTAACGCCTATTATGGTGTTGATTGTCGTCGGTGGTTTTGATGATGTCGCCGTTTCTATTGCCAAGGTCGCTACAGAGAAAGGCAAGGATTATAGTGAATATAGTGGTCTTTTTGCCGGTACGACTTTCCTCGGTATTGTTTCGACTGCTGCTTGGGGTTTGGGGTATTTTGGCCAGCCGCATATTCTTGCCCGTTTTATGGCTGCGGAAAATGTACAGTCTTTGAAAAGCGCGCGCCGTATTGGCATGACTTGGATGGTTTTGTGCCTGGGTGGTGCTATTGCCGTTGGTTATTTTGGCATTGCTTATTTTGGCGCGAAGCCGGAAGAGATTGGTGCATTGGGTGGCAAAGATGAGCGGATTTTTATTGGTCTTTCGACGCTGCTTTTTAATCCGTGGATTGCCGGCATTATTCTTTCCGCTATTCTCGCGGCGGTTATGTCCACGCTTTCTTGTCAGTTATTGGTTTGCTCCAGCGCGATTGCCGAGGATTTTTATAAGGGCTTTTTGCGTCCTAATGCGACGCAAGCGGAATTGGTATGGGTTGGCCGTTTGATGGTGCTTGCGGTCGCGGTGATTGCCATCGTCATTGCCGCTGACCCGGAAAGCAAGGTGCTGGGGCTGACTTCTTATGCCTGGGCAGGCTTTGGCGCGGCGTTTGGCCCGGTGGTGATTTTCTCGCTCATTTGGAAGCGGATGACCGCAACTGGTGCGTTGGTCGGCATGATTGCAGGCGCGATTACGGTGGTCGCATGGGCAGAACGTGTGAAAAAGCCCGCTATTGCTGCTGGTGGAAGCGGTTGGACAACGATGTATGAAATCGTCCCCGGTTTTATTGCCTGTGCGCTGGCGATTGTCGTGGTTTCGCTGCTGAGCAAGGCGCCGGAACGGGCAGTTATTGACCGCTTTGAGCAGGCTGACCGCGAATACCACAGCAAAAAACACGGCGCATCCGCATAATTCCCCACATAATGTGCTTTAATGCACTTATTATCACAACGAAGGAGTCTTCATCATGTTTGCATTTTCCCGTCCTCAATCCGCCCTGCGCGATGCCATCACGACCGCTTATCGCCGCGACGAGGCTGAAGCCGTCGCCGATATGCTGGCGCGGGCGCAGTTAAGCGAGGATGAACGCCGCGAAGCGGAAGCGCTAGCCCGCCGTCTGGTCAAGCAGGTGCGCGACAGCCGCCGCAAGGCCAGTGGCGTGGACGCGCTGATGCACGAATTTTCCCTGTCCAGCGAAGAAGGCGTGGCACTCATGTGCCTCGCCGAAGCCCTGCTGCGTATCCCCGATGCGGATACGCGCAACAAGCTGATTCGGGACAAGATTGCCGGCGGCGACTGGAAAAGCCACTTGGGGCACAGCCCGTCCATGTTTGTGAACGCCTCTGCCTGGGGGCTGCTCATCACCGGCAAACTCACCGCCGCCAGCGACGAAAAATCCCTGGGTAGCGCGCTCACCCGCCTCATCGGCAAGGGTGGCGCGCCGCTTATTCGCCAGGGCGTGAACTACGCCATGCGGATGCTGGGCAAACAGTTTGTAACCGGACAGACCATTGAAGAAGCGCTGAAAAACGGCAAAGCGCGCGAAAAAATGGGCTACCGCTATTCCTTCGATATGCTCGGTGAAGCGGCGATGACCCAGGCCGATGCCGACCGCTACTTCAAAGATTACGTGGACGCCATCCACGCCATCGGCAAAGACGCAGCCGGCGCGGGCGTGTACGAAGGCAACGGCATCTCGGTGAAACTCTCTGCCATCCACCCGCGCTACTGGCGCGCGCAGCACGAACGCGTGATGACTGAACTCCTGCCGCGTCTGAAAGAACTCTTCCTGCTCGGCAAACAATACGACATCGGCATCAACATCGACGCCGAAGAAACGAACCGCCTCGAACTCTCGCTCGACCTCATGGAAGCGCTGGTATCCGACCCGGATTTGGCAGGTTACAAAGGCATCGGCTTTGTCGTGCAGGCTTACCAAAAACGCTGCCCGTTCGTCATCGACTACCTCATCGACCTCGCCCGCCGCAACAAACAAAAACTGATGATCCGCCTCGTCAAGGGCGCGTACTGGGACAGTGAAATCAAATGGGCGCAAGTGGACGGCATGGACGGCTACCCCGTCTATACCCGCAAAGTCCACACCGACGTGTCCTACCTCGCCTGCGCGCGCAAACTGCTCGCCGCGCAAGACGCCATCTTCCCGCAATTTGCCACCCACAACGCCTACACCCTGGGCGCCATCTACCAAATGGGCAAAGACAAAGACTTCGAGCACCAATGCCTGCACGGCATGGGCGAGACCCTCTACGACCAGGTCGTCGGCCCGCAAAACCTGGGCCGCCGCGTGCGCGTCTATGCACCGGTCGGCACCCACGAAACCCTGCTCGCCTACCTCGTCCGCCGCCTGCTTGAAAACGGCGCGAACTCCTCCTTCGTCAACCAGATCGTGGACGAAAACATCAGCATCGACGACCTCGTCAAAAGCCCGCTCGATGCCGCCGCCGCGACCCAGGGCAAAATGCATGCCGCCCTGCCGCTGCCCAAAAACCTCTACGGCGACAAACGCCCCAACTCGCGCGGCTTTGATTTCAGCAACGAATTCACCCTGCAACAACTCGAACGCGACATGAACGCCGCTGCCGCGCGCCCCATCCAGGCAGCAAGCATCACCGCCGTGCCCGTGCAAAGCGTAGCCCCGCATGACGTCCAAAACCCCGCCGACCACAGCGACACCCTCGGCAACGCTGCCTTCCTGCACCCGGACGCCGTCGCCGACATCATCAGCACCGCCAAAGACGCCGAAAGCCGCTGGGCTGCCGTCGCCCCCGCTGCGCGCGCCGCCATCCTGCGCCGCATCGCCGACCTCTACGAAGCCCACGCCGCCGAACTCATGACGCTCGCCGTCAGAGAAGCCGGCAAAACCCTCGGCAACGCCGTCGCTGAAGTGCGCGAAGCCGTGGACTTCTGCCGCTACTACGCGAACGAATGCGAAACCACCTGCGCCACGCGTCGCCCCGTCGGCACCATCATCGCCATCAGCCCCTGGAACTTCCCGCTCGCCATCTTCACTGGCGAAGTCGTGGCTGCCCTTGCCGTGGGTAACACCGTCATCGCCAAACCCGCCGAACAAACCAGCCTTATCGCCTACCGCGCCGTGCAACTCATGCACCAGGCCGGTATCCCGCGCGAAGCACTGCAACTCGCCCTCGGCGCAGGCGACATCGGCGCAGCGCTGACCGCCGATCCGCGCATCAACGGCGTCGTCTTCACCGGCTCGACCGAAGTCGCCAAAGCCATCAACCGCACCCTCGCCGCGCGCGACGACAACCCCGTGCTTATCGCCGAAACCGGCGGCCAGAACGCCATGATCATCGACAGCACCGCGCTCGCCGAACAAGTCTGCGCCGACGTCCTCACCTCGGCCTTCGACAGCGCCGGGCAACGCTGCTCGGCACTGCGCATCCTCTGCGTCCAGGAAGACGTCGCCGACCGCACCATTACCATGATCAAAGGTGCAATGGACGAACTGCGCGTGGATAACCCCGCCAAACTCGCCACCGACATCGGCCCGGTCATCGACAAAGAAGCCCAGCAAAACCTGCTGGCGCACATCGAAAACATGAAAAAAGAAGCCAAAGCCTGGCACCAAACCAAACTATCCGCCGACATCGACCCCGAAAACAGCACCTTCGTGCCGCCGACCCTGCTCGAACTCGAAAAACTCGACCAGCTCACGCGCGAAAACTTCGGCCCCGTGCTGCACGTCCTGCGCTACAAAGGCGGCCAGCTTGACAGCCTCATCGAACAAATCAACAGCAAAGGCTACGCGCTGACCGGCGGCATCCATAGCCGCATTGACGGTGCCATCGAGCACATCAGCCAACGCCTCGAAGCAGGCAACCTCTACGTCAACCGCAACATCGTGGGCGCTGTCGTCGGCGTCCAGCCCTTCGGCGGCCACAGCAAATCCGGCACCGGCCCCAAAGCAGGCGGACAAAACTACCTGCAACGCCTCAGCCACGGCGGCCACTGGCAGGCCCCCGCCGCCACCACCGCAGGCAGCGCCGACGAAGCCGCCCTCAGCCAAATCCTTGATGCCGTCAAACAAAGCGACCTCGCCGCTGACGCCAAAACCCGCCTGCAAAAAATTGCCGATGACGCCCGCAAAAACACCCTGCGCCACGCCATCGAACGCCTCGGCGGCCCGACCGGGGAAACCAACGAAAACCGCTGGCATATGCCCACGACCATCGCCCTCTACGGCGGCGACCTCGAACAAAGCCTCGCCGTGCTGATCCCCATCGCCGCTGCCGGAGGCCGCGCCGCCGTCAACAGTGGACACCCGCTGGCTGCGTGGAAAAACCGACTTAGCGGCATCATCCACGTCAGCCACGGCAACATCTGCGGCAAAGCGACACACGTTATCGCCCTCACCCCACTGCCTGCCGAAGAAAAAACCGCGCTGGCGGCACGCGACGGCGTCATCATCAAAATCTACCCCGCCGACGCCGACGGCAACGTGGACATACTGCCGCTCTACCACGAGAACAGCCGCAGCACCAACACCACGGCCGCCGGCGGTAACGCCAGCCTGATGGCAATGGCCGAAGTCTGAGGCCATCTCACCCAACAAAAACCCTTCCCAAGCGGAAGGGTTTTTTCATGGACGCCCGCCAAGCGGTGTAAATACTGGGCTCGCCAAGCGGGATAAAACCTGACTTCTCGGCGTATAGGACAAAAAAGGAGCTATCTTGGAGGACCTTGTGTCTATAGGACA
>CAURDG010000083.1:0-6713 GCA_963523555.1 uncultured Cardiobacterium sp. | reverse complement strand
AGCGGCGTAAATGCTGGGTCCGCCAAGCGGCGTAAATGCTGGGCCCGCCAAGCGGGATAAACACTGGGTCCGCCAAGCGGCGTGATTACTGGGTCCGCCAAGCGGGATAAACACTGGGCCCGCCAAGCGGCTCAACCACCCGCCTTTTGCATTTCGGTGTAGCGGTCACGGTGGGCATAATCCTGTCCGGTCGCAATGTGCTGCCAAACGCTGTCGCGTGCAGCCCGGACACGCAGGGCCTCCCCCTGTTGCCAGCCGTGCTCCATGATGAGCCAGCCGCCCATTTTTAGTACACGCGGTGCGCTATCCATGATGGTATGGAGGTCGCGGTAGCCATCATCAGCAGCAACAAGGGCGCTTAACGGCTCGTGCCTGAGTGCGGCAAGGTGCGGGTCGTCCGGGGCAATGTAGGGCGGATTGCTGATGATGAGGTCAGCGCTCGCATCAGCAAAGGGGGCAAGCCAGTCGCCATGCCGGAAGCGGACGTTAGCCATATGCAGACGCCTGGCGTTTTCCGTGGCAACCACCAGTGCCGCCGTGCTTTGGTCGCTACCCGTCACATCGGCATCGGGACGCTCGGCAGCGATGGCCAGCGCCAAGGCGCCGCTGCCAGTGCCAAGATCAAGCACGGTTGGGCGGGGAATGCCGCGCAGATGGTGAAGGGCCCGCTCCACCACGGCTTCACTGTCGCTACGCGGGATGAGGGTGGCGTGAGTGACGGCGAGATCCAGTCCATAGAAGGATTGGTTGCCAAGCAGGTAGGCCAGCGGTTCACCTGCGCACAGACGGGCTGCGAGGGCGTCAAGCGCTGTTTCTGTGTCAACGTCGAGGTCAGGATCATGAATACGCTGCTGCGTCAGGCTGAGGCCGGTAACAGCGGCAGCAAGGTGGCGGGTTTCAATAAGCGCCGTTTCCGCGTCAGGGTGGGCGACCACACGACGACTGATCCAGTGACTGAGTTTCATGGTTTTTCCGGTGTTTTCAGCGATTGGGCTGTATGGGTTTCAGGGTTGGGCGGGATCAAAGATTTCGCTGTTGTCACAGCGACGGGATAGCAGGCTGTGGTCGAGGCCGGGCGTAGCCAGCACGTTTCCGCGTTCGGCAGGAGTGAGGCGCACGGGCAAGCGGTGGCGGCTTTCGTCCAGCCATAGCGCAATACTCTTCGCCAGTGCCTTGTCCAACGAGTGTAAAATTGCCGCTGATGGCAACAGCGATATGTTCGCTCATTCAGCCTTTGACACTCTTTTTTGCGAATCCCGGAGAAATGCTATATTAATTCTACCTTATGGATTACAATATATGAGAATTGAATATAAATTGAGCTTTCATCATCTTTTTAATTTCTGTTTCTGGAGAATAGTATGAACTTTTGGCGTATGAAAATGTATCCTGACGGTGATACAGAATGGGGAGAAAAGCATGTCCCCTGGATTCTGGAGAATAAAGGATTCATCGGCATGGGCAAATGGAACACTTCGCAGAGGCAAAACGACTCTTTCGTAAAAGAGATGGAAACAGGCGATATTGTTGCCGTGATGATTTATGATCGCTTATTGGCACTCGTGCAAGTTACTGCGCCTGCGATCGAGCTGGATAGCAAGAGAATTGATTACCCCGAAGGCTACGGGTATCGGGTGGTGGGAGAAAGTGAGCAATTGGCGTGGCTGGTTTACCGCCGCCCTGTTCGGGTATTGGACTGGAATATCCGCAAAGTGCCCAGCGACGGAAATACTATTGAGGCAGGACTCAGTGCCACTTTGGTGCGCTGCTCCGATTTGAACGCACCGAGCAATAAAGTTATTGTGGATTGGTTCAACGATGTTCGGGATTCGTTTGAAAAGCGTGGCATCGCCGGATTGCTAGACTAATATGAATTTACGGTTTTTCAGATACCCTGAAAACCGTCCCTTTTTCTTGCTCAGGATAATGCTAACCACGAATACAGAACTCAGCGAAAAACTCTACACTCAATATCCCGAGATTTTCGCTAATCTCCATAATCCCGATACTATTATCGGTGAGCGCGGTATTGAATGAGGCGATGGTTGGTACGACTTGATTGATCGTTTGTGCTTTTGCATTCAAGCGCGTGTCGCGCATGAAAAAGGCATGGTTGAGCCGGTCATTGCCGTGCAGGTAAAGCGCAAATAATAAAGGGCTGCGTTTTTATTATGACGGCGGTGATGATGTGATTTTCGGCATGGTAAGGATGGCGGAAGCCATGAGCCTCAGGATCTGCGATGAAGAAACGGCATTATCGTTTCCTCCCGGATGAACTTCGCAGCTATAGTTGAATAGATAAAAAAGCGTAACAAGGCGCGCCGCCGCAGATGGTACAGGTAGCACGGCAAGGCGGCGAAATTCCGTTACGATTTTTTAGATGTTTAACTATATCGCGATTTGTTCTGCGCATTCTCCATCCCCGCATGTTGTTCTGATTCTAAAGCCCTCCCTCCCGGTGAGGGCTTTTTGTCATCACCAGAAACGCTGATGTACCTGTTTTCCCCGAACAAGCTTTTTAGCTATAGCCGAAGCCGACAAAAGACAGTAATAACATGTCGCTTGGCGGGGCCAGTAACTACGCCGCTTGGCGGCTATCCGTAAAAAAGCGGGCATGGCCCGCTTTTTCAAAGTGCGTCCGGTGCCGGGGGCACAGGCGGCAGCATCCGTTTGTGGTGTGAGCGTTCGTGCCACCAGGCGATGGTTTTTTCTGCCTCGGCACTCACCGCTTCGCCGCGCAGGAAGGCATCCAGCTCGTGGTAGCTCACGCCCATTTCGTCTTCGTCGGTTTGTCCTGTCCAGAGTCCCGCGCTGGGCGCTTTATTGACGACGCGCTCCGGCACGCCGAGGTGACGCGCAAGTTCGTAAACTTGTTCTTTGCGCAGGGCAGCGAGCGGCAGGACGTCTGCGCCGCCGTCGCCGTATTTGGTGTAGTAGCCGGTGTAGATTTCAGCGGCGTTGTCGGTGCCGACGACGATGGCGCGGTGGCTCTGCGCGGTGGTGTAGAGCAGGATCATGCGCAGGCGCGCCATGAGGTTGCCGCGCAGGACGTTGACGCGTTCGGGGTCGGGGTTGAGCACGGGCGCGAGTTGTTGCATGGCGAGATCGTAAAGCGGCGCAATGCTGATAGTTGTGCCGCCAAGTCCTGCACTGGCGAGGACCGCTTCGGCATCGCTCTGGTCTGTCTCGCTGCTGACGGCGGCAGGCAGCATCAGCGCGTGTACGGGGGCACCGGTGCGCGCGAGCAGGTGGGCGCAGACGGCGCTGTCCACCCCGCCGCTGACGCCGAGGGTGTAGGCGTCCATTTGGTAGAGTTCTTGCCGCTTGTTTTCCAGCCAGTGGATGAGGTAGTCGGTGTAGGCGGTGAGGTTCATTGGGGTTCCTGGTTTTTTGGGGGGCGAACGATATCAATGTCGGGTTGGGTGCCGTAACGGGCTGCGGTCTGTTCGTAGGCATTGATATGGTAGGTGGCGCTGGGACGGTAGTCGCCGCTTTCGTAGTAGGTAATCAGGCCGTTGATGTAGTCGCGGTAGCTCTCCTGGGGATAGATGCAGGGGAAATGGCCCGCGTTCATCAGGGCGTAGTTGTGGCTGTTGCGGCCAGTGCGCTTGTTGCAGTCAATGAAGTATTGCAGGTAGGCGATGTTGTTATGCAGGTACAGCGCTTGTTCAAAGGGGTCCTGGATGGTGGCAGCGGTATGCAGCAGGTATTTGAGTTCGGCGTCGAGTTGTTGCGGGTTATCAAGCGGGATGTAATCGGTTTCGGTGATGGTGATGTGTTTGCGCCGCACCACGCCTGCTTCTTCCGGCAAGACGAGGTCGCGCGCGATGAGGCTGTGCGTGGTTTTGACGAAGTCGGGCCAATCCGGTGGCTGGCCGAGTTGCGCCAGCAGGTATTGGTAGCTACGGCGCAGGTTCAGCAGCATCACGGCGTCGCTGTATTGTTTGCCGCCAGCAGTCTGCCCCATGTTGAAGAGGGCGAGGGTGTCGGCTTTGCTGTAGCCGTTACCTTCGAGTTGCGCCGAGCTGTAGATGAATTCGATGCCGATAGCTTCGAGGTTGCGCGGGGTGACAAGCAGTTCTGCCAGTGAGAGTTTGCCCGCCAGTTGGTGCAGGTGCTGCAATTCGCTGGCGGTGTAGATGGGGCGGTAGTTGAGGTTGTCGGGCTGATAGCGCATGGCAGCTTATTGCGGTTTGCCTGCGTGTTCGCGGATGAGATCCTGTTTGAGCTGCCACAGGGCTACCGAGAGGTCCACGTAGTAGCCGTGCGGGTTTTCCAGGCGGCGGATTTCATCCCACAGCGTCTGCTGTTCGGCGGCGCAGTGGGCGCGGATTTCGTCCAGCGAGGGGTTATGTGCGCTGCGCGCGCCGTGTTCCATCCATTGCCGCATGAGTTTTTCGGCGCGGTAGTTGGTGACGGTTTTCCTTTTCCACGGGTATTCGGGATCGAAGAGTTCGTAGGGCTGGCTGTCGTCTATGATTTCATCGTGCAGGGTGATGAGGTCGGCGATGGCTTTGCCACTCGCGTTGTCATAAAGGCGCCACAGTTGTTTGAAGCCAGGCGTGGTGGTCTTGCTGAGGGTTTCGCTGATTTTGATTTTCGGGATGACGCTGCCCGCTCTTTCAAGGGCGACGATTTTGTACACGCCGCCGAAGACGGGTTCGCTTTTCGCGGTGATGAGCCGCTCGCCGACGCCGAAGGCGTCTATCGCCGCCCGCTGCTGCACGAGGTCTTTGATGAGGTATTCGTCCAGCGCGTTTGAGACGCTGATGATGGTGTCGTGCATCCCGGCGGCATCGAGCATTTCCCGCGCGCGGTTGCTGAGGTAGGCAAGGTCGCCGCTGTCGATGCGGATGCCGCGCAGTTTGTAGCCGTTCGGCGCGAGGTATTCCTGGTGGACGCGAATGGCGTTCGGGATGCCCTGGCGCAGGGTGTCGTAGGTGTCAACGAGCAGCACGGTGTTGTCCGGCCAAGTTTTGGCGTATTGCAGGAAGGCGTCGTATTCGCTGTCGTGGCTTTGCACGAAGGCGTGCGCCATGGTACCGGCGGTGGGGATGCCGCTCGCAAATTCGCTATAGACGTTCGAAGTGGCCGCGACCCCGCCGATGTAGGCAGCGCGGGCGCCGTAATTGGCGGCATCTCCACCGTGGGCACGGCGGGCGCCAAATTCCAGCACGGGGCGGCCGGCAGCGGCGTGGACGACACGCGTCGCTTTGGTCGCGATCAGTGACTGGTGGTTCAGGGTGAGGAGGAGGTAGGTTTCGATGATGTGGCAGTCAATCAGCGGTGCGCGCACACTGAGGAGCGGCGCGTTGGGGAAGACGACGCTGCCTTCCGGCACTGCCCAGATGTCGCCCCGGAAGTGGAAATCGGCAAGGTAATCGAGGAAGGCGTCGCTGAACATGCCCTTGCTGCGCAGGAAGGCGATGTCTTCTTTGTCGAAACGCAGGTATTGCAGGTAATCCAGCACCTGGCTGAGTCCGGCAAAGACGGCGTAACCACCGCCATCCGGCACGCGGCGGAAGTAATAGTCAAAGTAGGCGATTTCGTCCTGCCGGCCTTCGTTGAAATGGCTTTGCGCCATGGTCAGTTCGTAGAGGTCGGTCAAGAGTGCGCGGTGATTAATCATGGGGATTTCCTCGTTTGTCAATGAGTTCGCCGTGGATGACGCTGCCGTCTTCACGGGTGGCGGTGATGTTTTCCTGGGACGATTCGGCATCCACCTCGTCATTATCGGCGCGATAGGTCTGCTGCTGCCAGCTGAACGCGCTGTACACCGCCTGCGGCTGCACGATGCGCAGCAGGGTTGAAGCGAAAAGCGCGCGCAGCGGCGGAATCAGGAAGATGAGGGCAAGGATGCTGCTGATGAAGCCGGGGACGAGCAGCAGGACACCGGCAGTCAGGCGGTACACGCTTTCGCGGGCCACATCGCGGTTTTGCGTCTGCCCCATGCGCAGTACCGCCTGCTGCTGGCTGCGCAAGAGATAAGAACCCGCCGCGCTGGACAGCACCAACAGGGCGATGGTCGGGAAAAAGCCGATTTTTATGACGGCGAAAATAAGGGTGGCAAGCTCAACGGCCCCCCAAAGGCCCAGCAGGGCGATAAACGGCATGGTGATTTCCTATGTTGTGGTCTGCTGGGATTATTGGTGCTGGTTAAGGAGATTGCAAGCCAGGATAATGCGCGTTGTCTGAAATGACTTCCACAGGAGCCGCTTATGAAAAATGTACTCGCCCTCACCCTTGCTGCCTTGCTGCTTGCCCCCGCCCATGCCCGTGACTATACGAACTTTGACCAAAAGGGCGCGGAAAAACTGTTGCAAGAATGCCAGAAAGATCAACTGGATAGCTGCGTCACTCTTGCCTTGTGGCTGCGTGATGTCATGGAGGCACCTGCCTCGGCCTACGAGCCGCTGAAAAAAGCCTGCGACGGCGGCAACATGAAAGGCTGCAACGTCCTCGGCAATCTCTACCTCGATCCATACAGCGGCCTGGGCATGGATCAAAAGCAGGCCAAAGCGCTGTATGAGAAAGCCTGCACCGGCGGCTACTCCAACGCCTGCACCAATCTGCGCGGATTGAAAGAAGAAAAGGCCACAACGCCGGCAGAAGACGACAACGCCAAACAGGCTCGCCTGCAATCGCTGTATAACAGCTGCATGATGGAAAATGATGCCGCCTGCGCCGCCTTGCAACGCGAGATGGAGAGCCAG
>CAURDG010000082.1:0-6775 GCA_963523555.1 uncultured Cardiobacterium sp. | reverse complement strand
CGATGGACAGCATCGCCTTCCTCAACGACAAGGCGCAGTACGACAAAGGCAAACAACTGCGCAACACCCCGCGCGGCGAACTCGCCTACAACGACGCCCACCTGAGCGGCGACGGTGTACCGCAAGCCTTCTCCGAAGCCTTTGGCACGCCCATCACCGAAAAAGATACCCCGGAACTCTACAAGCTGCTGCGCAACTTCCGCGAAGATGCGGGCGAGCTCTCCACCCGTGCCGCCAAACAGCACTATATGCGCATCCGTCCCTTCGCTTTCTTCAGCGAACACACCTGCCGCCCTGATGACGAGGCAACTCTCTCGAAAAATGGCTCCTATCCCTCCGGCCACACGGCTATCGGCTGGGCAAGCGCGTTGGTACTCGCTGAAATCAACCCTGCCCGTCAACAGCAAATCTTCGAGCGTGGTTTTGAAATGGGGCAAAGCCGGGTCATCTGCGGCTATCACTGGCAAAGCGACGTAGATGCCGCCCGCGTAGTCGCCAGCGGTGTGGTCGCCACCCTGCACAGCAAACCCGCCTTCACCGCTCAACTGGAAAAGGCCAAGGCCGAATTCAAGGCCCTGCAACAGAAATAAACGCTATCTGTGCGACGTATGCCGCCGCATTGGTCACACTAAAAACGCCGCATTCGCGGCGTTTTTTATGAAGTGGCGGTTAGTCGCCATAGAAACGGATGTATTCGATCTTCGGTCCCGGTTTGGCATCATCGCCGCCGTATGCGTCAACGACGGTAACCCAACCTGCATCGCCGGCGGCGTTTTGCACCAGCAGTTTCAGCTTGTCACAGCTGTCTGTTTCCGGGTTGCAGGGGATGGCGCGCGGGTCGTCGAGGATGACACGCACTTTCTCGCCCTTTTTGACTTTGTGTTTTTTGCCGTCCAGGCCATCCAGGGTGAAGGCGCTTTCAGCCTTGCTGTCCACACCAATGTATTGGTAGGGCTGGATGACCTCGTCCAGTTTGTCGTCTTTAAGCGTGTATTTGCTGCGCGTCTGGTAGAAGAGGTTGGCGTGGGTGTCGGTGTACACGGTGCCGTCGCCCGGCAGATAGTAGGTTTCTCCGTTCAGGGTGCGGTTTTTATCGTAGGTCGTCTCGGTTGGCGCTTTGCCGTCGGCAGGAACGGGGAAGATGGTGCAGCTCGGATCGCCGCTCATGCCGTCGTCGCAATAGACGAAGTAGTCTTTGTCATCCCCCGCCAGCTTGCCGCGCAGGGCGCGATAGGTTTCCGGCTCTTCGTCTTTACCCGACGCGATTTCGTTCAAAAAGGTGCTGTTTTTCGGATCGTGATAGAAGATGAATGCGTCTTCGCCAATGACGACTTTTTGCAGGCCGTCCAGTTTGTCGGCAGCGGCACCACTGGTATCCGCCTGCGCCCAGCCGGTCAGGCCAAAGGTATTTTTGACGAGCGCGTGGCCTTTGTCGTCCACGAGCAGGATAGTGACAGGGCTGTCCGCCGCGATGCGTGCCACAGCATCACCACCCTCGGCTTTTTGGGTCAAGAGCAGCGCGGTGGCGGCTTTGCTGTCTTTGCCGAGGTAGGTCAGCGGCTGTTTGCCGGCGGCAATATCGTCACTAAAAAGCGGCGCCGCGCTTGCTTGTGCGGCGATGAGGGTCAGGGCAATAAGGGTTTTTTGCATGGGGATTATCCTTAGGTAATGGGGTGTTGCGGTTGTTGTACGGCGGCTACCAAGCGACCAAAGTCTATTTTATCGGGATAGATGACGAGAAGCGTACGATAAAGTGCATAAGCTGCCGTGCCCAATGCTGCGTAAGCAAGCACAGTGCTGACGGTGAAGAGTTGCCAGCGGTTGCCCGCCAGTGCAGGGATAAGCAGGAACAGCCACAGGCTGATGACGGCGGCGAAGAGGCACAGTGCGCGGTAGAGGGGGATAGTGAGGTAGCGGTCGCTGTCGCGGTAGGTAATGGAGCGGCGGAAGATGGACAGCTCTTTTGCGCCCTGTATCAGCGGCAGCAGGCAGTAGCTTTGGCAGAGAATGGCGAGAAAGGCGCTGTAATACCAGCCGCCGCGCTCGGGAACCGGCAGGTACAGGGCGGTGAAGAAGCGGTGGAAGAAGGCGTTGGTCGAAACGATGTCCGTGAGAAAGATGAGCTACGCCAGCGCGTAATAGACGGGCAGGAGGAGAAACTGCCGCTTGCGCCAGCGAGCGAGATAGGAAGCCTGCAAATCATTCATGACGGCGATGATGATTTTAGGCGGGTATTGGGCAATCAAGACCTGCACACCATGGATGAGGAACTGCAAAACATCGGCATCAATAGTGCGCGGTTTGACATAGGTAATCAGGGGTTCTTGGGGGTAATCAGGGGTTCTTGGGGCATTTTTTCTCCGTCTGTTTTCAGGGCAGGTTTTTCAGGTTGTCGAGGGTTATAGCGTCATCAATTTCTTCATCGCGGCGTTCATGGTTTAGATAGAAAACACTGCAAAACAGTCCATACAGCATGAGTTGTATCAGCATGATGGTGCTATAGCACAATATGGTTGCCGCAAAAAACATATCTTCTGTTTCCAGCAGGCATAGTATTTCCTCACACTTCGCGGAAGGATGCTGCATATCCGCAAATAAATAAAAGAGAAACAGGAGGAATACCATGATGGGAAAACCGAGCAGGATAAGAAAGTATATCCGCAAAGGGTGTTGATAATAGATATATCGCCGCAGCCAGTATAAATGGCGGCGGTATTTTGTCATTATCCCTGTTTGCAACAGGGCAAACAGCAGGGCAAGGAAGGCGCTGTAATTCCAGCCGCGCGGCGAGCGGACGGAAATGTGCAGCCACTCAAAAAGGCGGTAAAAGAAGGCATTGATGGCGTCTTTATCGCCCAAATAAATCAGCGCAGCCAGAGCAAGATAGACAGGAAACAGCAGCGCTGCCCATTTCAGCCATTGCCATTTGATATGATTTTGTATTTTCCCGGCAGCATACAGGAATCCCGATATGGCATATTTTTCGATAAATACCAGCGCCTTTTTCCGGTTATCCAGGGCATTGATGGGCAGGGTGATTTTTTCACGAATGCCACTATGGATTTCAGTCAGGTAGCAGATAATGGTTTCGTTATAGGGCATTGGATTTTTAAAGACATAAAAGCCCCCGCATTGGGCGGGGGACTTGGGTCAGTGCGGAATTATTTTTTGTAATCCTTGCGCACAAACGGCATGGCGACGATTTCAATCGGCACATCTTTGTCGCGGACTTTCGCGGTGAGTTTGGTGCCGACAGCGGCAAGATCGGTGCGGACGTAGCCCATCGCCACTGGCGCGTTCACGGTGGCACCGAAGCCGCCGCTGGTGATGGTGCCGACTTTCTCGCCATTGTGGTACACATCGGTGTGGGCGCGCACCGGCGCACGGCCTTCGATGCTGAAGCCGACGCGTTTGCGTGATGCACCTGCTTCGATGTGGCGGGCGACAATGTCTGCCCCCGGATAGCCACCGGCGCGTTCGCCACCGGGGCGGCGCACTTTCTGGATGGCCCAGATAAGCGAGGCTTCGATAGGACTGGTAGTGGTGTCAATGTCGTTGCCGTAGAGGCAGAGGCCTGCTTCAAGACGGAGACTGTCGCGCGCACCGAGGCCGATGGGTTTGACGCGGGCATCGCTACACAGCGCATCGGCGAAGGCGGCAACTTTGTCGTTCGGCACGGAGATTTCGTAGCCGTCTTCCCCGGTGTAACCAGAGCGGCTGACCCAGCACTCGGCACCGAGCAGGGTGAAGGCGCCACCGTGCATGAAGGTGAGGTCGCGCACTTTCGGCTCGATGGCGGCAAGAACCTCAACCGCTTCCGGCCCTTGCAGGGCGAGCAGGGCGCGTTCCGGCCACCATTCGACTTTACAATCGGGCAACCCGGCTTGCAGTTTGGCGAAGTCAGCGTCTTTGCAGGCCGCGTTGACCACGACGTAGAAATCATTGGCGCGGCGGGTGAGCATGAGATCGTCATCAATGCCGCCCTGGGCGTTCATCAAGAGGGCATAGCGTTGCTGATTGACTTCCAGCCCGTGCAAGTCAACCGGCAGCAGGCGTTCCAGGCTGCCCGCGACATCCGCGCCGCTAACAAAAAGCTGCCCCATGTGCGACACATCGAAGAGTCCTGCGTGCTCGCGCGTCCACAGGTGTTCTTTCACGATGCCTTCAGCGTATTGCACCGGCATGGCGTAGCCGGCGAAGGGGACGATTTTCGCGCCGTGGGCGACGTGCCAGTCATAGAGGGCGGTGCGTTTCTCAGTGCTCATATTGAGTCTCCTTAGTTGGGAAAAGGTGTTGAAGCGTGGTTAAAGTTTGAGAGTTACTGTGAAGTATTATACGTCTTCCCCGCCGCCGGGCAGATAATTGTATTTATAACGGTAGCTTGCTAGAATTCGCGCGTTTTTCATCCACACAGGTAACCATGTCCAAAGAAGAAAATATTGAAATGATCGGCACCGTGGTAGAGAGTCTGCCCAACACCACTTTCCGCGTCGAGCTGGAAAACGGCCACATGATCAACGCCCACATTTCCGGCCGTATGCGCAAACACTACATCCGCATCCTCACCGGCGATAAAGTCAAAGTAGAAATGACGCCGTATGACCTGAGCAAAGGCCGCATCATCTTCCGCGAAAAATAAGAATCCCCAGAAAGCCCGCCGCACGCGGGCTTTTTTACATCCGGAGTACACCATGTTCAGCATCATCAGCGATGCAGCCAGCATCCACGCTGCCGCCCAACAACTCGACGCCAACCTGCGCGCCGCCCTGCCCGAACGCATCGCTTGCAGCGTAGGTGGCGCCGGCGGCAGCTTTGCCACAACCGTCGCTTACGCGCCCAGCCTCAACTTGTGGTACGCCGCCCAACAGAACGGCAAAACCTACTGGCACGGCTTCGGCAACGGCGCACCGCAGGCGGGAAAGAAAGTGGCGCTTGCCAGTGAAATCAACATCCCGGCGGACGGCCTGAACCGCGCCATCTCCGGCGCTTTTGCACATGATGATGCCGGGCGGGTATGGCTGCTGCACCGGGGAAAAATCCGTGGCGGCAAGGCTCTCTTCTTCGCTCACTACAACGGCGCCACCGTCACCGTGCAAGACGGCGACAAGGAAGACAGCTGCGCCCTCATCGGCGCGGTGGATGACCCGGAAATCGCCGCCCATATCGCTCGCTTCGTCGCTGCCGTCGTGCGCATCAAGGCAGCGGCGAAAAAATGAAGCGATGATTACAAGCCGATAACGAATAAGCCGTATGCCGGCAGCGTGCTATCATCATGCCGCCTTCGGGCATCCCTTTAACCCTTAACCATAAGGAATCTTTATGAAAAAAGTAGTTCTTGCTTCCCTGATCGCCGCCGCATTCCCGGCAGTTGCCCTTGCCGGTTCTTGTGACGACTATTACAAGAAAGCGGAAGAAGACCTGAAAAAAGACGGTAACTACAGCGAACAAGCGATGAAAATCATCAAGGATCAAGTCGCCGCTGTGCCTGCCGATCAGCAAGAAACCTTCTGCAAAACGGCTCTGGAAGCCTTCAGTGCGACCGATAAGGCTGACAGCAACGATAAAGACGATGCCGAAGAGAAAGAAGACGCAGCCAAAGGCTGAGTTGCCCTCTTTATCAAGCCGGACCTGCGGGTCCGGCTTTTTTATGCGCGGCTGGACGAACTGGAAATCCTCTGCCTGTTAGCATCATCACTAGCCCACTACCTACAATATGCCGCATGAGCGAGCGGGAACCCTGCCTGCCCCTACATGAGAAATGCCGCTATTCCTCTGACTGAAAACAACGGAAATAATCCATGCACTACTGTGACTACGCCGCGACATTGCCGCCCGACAACCTGCACCGCCGTTATCACGACCACGAATACGGCTATCCCATTGCTGATGATGACCGTCTCTTTGAGCGCCTCATTTTGGAAATCAACCAAGCGGGACTGAGCTGGACGACCATCCTCAATAAGGCAGACAATCTGCGCCGCGCCTATGATCATTTCAGCATTAACCGCGTTGCTGCCTACGCTGAAGCCGACATCGCCCGTCTGCTTGCGGACGCCGGCATTATCCGCAACCGCCGCAAAATCGAAGCCACAATCCATAACGCCCGTGTTATTCAGGAACTGCAAACCAGGCATGGCAGCTTCCGCACCTGGCTGGACACGCAGGACTGCGCGGACAAAACTGCCTGGGTCAAACGGTTTAAACATACCTTCGCTTTTACCGGGCCTGAAATCACTGGCGAATTCCTGATGAGCTGTGGCTATCTTAAAGGCGCACACCGTCCCGATTGTCCCATATACGCTCAAATTCTCGCTACCTGCCCACACTGGCTGGCAACAGAAAACCGTCACCAAGCGGGATAAATGCTGGCCCCGCCAAGCGGCGTCAATACTGCCCCCGCCAAGCGGCGTCAATACTGGGCCCACCAAGCGGGATAAACATTGCCCCCGCCAAGCGGGATAAACACTGCCCCCGCCAAGCGGCGTAAACACTGGGCCCGCCAAGCGGCGTAAACACTGGGCCCGTCAAGCGGCGTAAACACTGGCCCCGCCAAGCGGCGTCAATACTAGGCCCGCCAAGCGGGATAAATCCCGGCTTCCCGCCTATTCCAGCCACAGCGGGTCAACATCCACCGCGCACCGTACCCGAAACGCCTTCGCCTGCGCCTGCAACCACGCCACCAGTTGCGGCAGTTCGCGTTGCAGGCTGCTTTTATCCGCCGCCTGCACCAGCAGTTGCGCGCGTTGTTGACCGTCCTTGCGCGGCATGACGGCAG
>CAURDG010000081.1:0-6797 GCA_963523555.1 uncultured Cardiobacterium sp. | reverse complement strand
GCCTGGATGCGGGTTTTGCCGCCTTCTTGCAGGTCTTTGGCGAACTCGATGATGAGGATGGCGTTTTTCACAGTCAGGCCGATGATGGTAATGAGGCCGACTTTGAGGTACACGTCGTTGGCAAAGAGTTCGGCATTTTGTCCGGCCATCAGGGTATTGAACCAGTTGCGGCCGAAGATACCGCCGGTGGCACCGAGGACGCCGAGCGGCACGACGAGGATAACGGCAAACGGAATAGACCAGCTTTCGTACAGCGCTGCGAGGCAGAGGAAGACGGCGAGCAGGCTGAAACCGAGGACGTACATTTGCTGGTCGCCCGCACGTTGTTCTTCCAGTGCCAGCCCCGTCCATTCGAGGGCGAAGCCGGGTGGCAGGGCTTTGGCCAGCTCGACCATGGTGTTCATGGCGTCACCGGAGCTTTGTCCCTGGGCAGCAGAGCCAGAGAGTTGCATCGCCGGGTAGCCGTTGTAGCGGGTCGCCTGCATCTGCCCCTGTTCCCAGGTGAAGTTGGCAATGGCACCCAGCGGAACCTGTCCCCCCTTGGTGTTGGGGATGTCCAGCGATTTCAGCCCTTCTTCCTGCATCCGCGTCCCGGCATCGGCCTGCACGGTCACGCGTTGCAGGCGGCCGTTGTTGGGGAAGTCGTTGATGTAGGCGGAGCCGAAGTTGGTGCCGAGGATATTGGCGATGCTGCTGATGGTGACGTTTTGCGCGTAGGCGGCATCACGATTAATGTCAATGCGCAGTTGCGGCGCATCTTCCAGGCCACTGGGGCGGATTTGCCCGATGATGGGATTTTTCCTCGCCATGTTAATTAACTGGTTACGCGCGGCAAGCAGTGCTGCGTGTCCCTGTCCGCCACGGTCTTCCAGCATCAAATCAAAGCCACTAGATGTACCAAGCGAAGGAATCGCGGGCGGGCTGAGGGCAAAAATGGTGGCGTCCCGAATGTCCATGAAGCCGCCCATCAGTTTGCCGGAAATGGCAGAAGCGGACTGATCGGGGCGGGTGCGCTCTTTCCAGTCTTTGAGGATGATAAAGGACATCCCCATGTTTTGCCCCGAGCCGCTGAAGCTGAAGCCCTGCACAGCAAACATGTTCTTGATTTCCGGAATGCCTTTAGCGACGTTCTCCATCTCTTTGAGCTTCTCGATGGTGCGCTCGGCGGTGGCGCCGGTCGGCAGTTGCAGGCTGGCGATGACGAAGCCCTGGTCTTCGTTCGGCAGGAACGAAGTGGGCAGGCGCAGGAAGAGGAAAGCGGCGCTGACGCCAACGCCCAGATAGATGACAAACATCAGGTAGCTGATACGGATGCACTTGGCCACGGTCGCTTCATAGGCATGGGTGGCAGCTTTGACTGCGCGGTTGAACCAGCCGAAGAAGCCGCGTTTTTCGTGGTGATCATCACGCACGGGCTTGAGCATGGTGGCGCAGAGGGCCGGGGTGAGGGTCAACGCCAAGAAGCCGGAGAAGCCGATAGAGCCGGCCATGACCAGCGAGAACTGGCGGTAGATGGCACCGGTCGAGCCAGACATGAAAGCCATCGGCAGGAAAACAACGATGTTAACGAGGGTGATGCCGACGATGGCACTGGAAATCTGCCCCATGCTTTTGCGCGTCGCCTGATAGGGAGTGAGTTTTTCTTCCGCCATGAGGCGTTCGACGTTTTCCACCACCACGATGGCGTCATCCACCACAATCCCGATGACAAGCACCATTGCAAACATGGTGAGCACGTTGATGGATAGCCCCAGCGGCGCCATCAAGGCTACCGCTCCCATCAGGGAAATCGGCACGACGATGGCGGGGATGAGGGTGTAGCGGATGTTTTGCAGGAAAAGGAACATGACGATAAAGACCAGCACCATCGCTTCCATCAGGGTGTGCAGCACTTGTTCGATCGAGAGGCTGACGAAGAGCGAGGTGTCATACGGTGCTGACCAGCTCATGCCTTCCGGGAAGTATTGTTGCAGTTCCGCCATGCGTGCTTTGACCGCTTTCGCTACCGCCACCGCATTACCGCTGTTGGACAGTTGCACGGCCATACCGGTAGTGGATTCACCGTTCAGGCGGGCAGACGCCATGTACGATTCCTGGCCAAGTTCGACACGGGCGACATCTTTCAGGCGCACGGTAGCGCCGCCTTCGGTGCTCTTCAGGACGATATTTTCAAATTCGGCGACGTTGCGCAGCTGGCCGGGGACGTTGATGACTGCCGAAAAACTTTGTCCTGGTAAAGCGGGCAGCGAGCCAAGGCTGCCGGTCGGGATGGAGCGGTTCTGCGCGGCAATCGCGGCGGATACGTCAGCGGCAGAGAGGTTATAGCCGCGCAGTTTTTCCGGATTAAGCCAGATGCGCATCGCGGTTTCCGCGCCGAAGAGGCGGACGCCGCCAACACCGTCGATCCGTTGCAGTTCCGGGATGATATTGCGCTGGGCGTAGTCGCTCATTTCGCGCACGGTCAGGCTGGAATTCTCGCTGCGTTGCAGGGCGACTACCATGAGGAAGTTGGCACTTTGTTTGCCGACGGTGATGCCGTTTTGCGTCACTGTACCGGGCAGGCGAGATGTTACCTGCGACACGGCGTTTTGCACGTTGACCTGGGCGATGTCTTCATCGGTGCCAGAGACGAAGGTCAGCGACAGCGAGCCGCTGCCGCTGGCATCGGCAGTTGCTTCCATGTAGTCGAGGCCGTCAATGCCGTTCATCTCGCGTTCCATGATGGAGAGCACGGATTCTTCAATTTCGGCGGCACTCGCGCCCGGATAGCGGATACTAACGGTGATTTTCGGCGCGCTGACGTTCGGATACTGCTCAACCGGCAAACGTTGCAGGGCAAGCAGGCCGGCGATAACGATAAATATCGCGACAACCCAGGCGAAAACGGGGCGGTTAATGAAAAACTTGGACATATTCCCCCCGTTACTGCGCGGCCGGTTTTTCGCCTACCGGCGTGGCGGGCTTGGCCTCAGGTTTGCCGTCGGCAGCTTGCTGCGTGGCAGGCTGGCTGGCGGCAGGCTGCTGCGGCAGCGGTTTGCCGTCGTCACCATAGATGACCGGGGTGATGTGGGTCGCGCCCGCCATCAGTTGCGACAGGGTATCGACCATCACCATTTCATTCGGTTTCAGACCCTCACCGATAATCCACTGATTCTTGCGTTCACCGATAACTTTCACCTCGCGCGAGGCAAAAGAGCCGTCTTCGGCCACGACGCGCAGCGTGTCTTTCGCGCCTCGCGTTACCGCACTTTGCGGCACAACATAGACATTTTGCAGTTGGCTTTGCGGAATGTCGGCGCGTACATACAGCCCGGGTAACAATTCACCGTCGGGGTTGGGGACTTCGGCACGCAGCAAGAGTTCGCCGGTGCCGGGATCAACCGTCTGATCGGCGAAGAGCAGGCGGCCTTTGTGCGGATAAGGTGTGCCGTCATCAAACGTAATTTGCACGGAGAAATCCACGCCCTTCATCGCGCCGGACTGAAATTCCTTCTTGATACGACGCAAATCGGCGGCAGTCTGGGTGATGTTGACATACATCGGGTCAAGCTGCTGAATCTTGGCCATGCTCACTGTGCCATTCGGCGACACCAGCGAACCTTCGGACACATTGGACTTGCCAATCACACCGGAAATCGGCGCCATCACCTTGGCGTACTGCACATTGATTTCCGCCTGCTTGATGCCTGCTTCCGCCGCCATGATATTGGCAGAAGCCACCTTGACCTCGGCCAGCGCCTGATCATAAGTCTGGCGCGACACGGCCTTTTCCTTGACCAGCGGGGCGTAGCGGTTGGCTGTGCTTTGCGCCAATGCCTTGTTCGCCTCGGCTTGCGCCAGTTGCGCCTTGGCCGCTTGCAAATTGGCGAGATAAACCGCGTCATCAATCTGATAGAGCTGCTGCCCGGCGCGCACCATCGCGCCTTCCTCAAAGAGACGTTTCTGTACGATACCGCTCACCTGCGGCTGGATTACCGCCTCGCGCGAGGCTTCGAGACGCGCCGGCAGGTTCTTCGTCTGCACCACCGTTTGTGGCTTGACGATAATCACCCCCGCCTGCGGCGGTTTCTGCTCACCGCCGCCCGGTCCCTGTTGCGCCAGCGCGGATTGCAGGCTGGCGGCGATAGCGACAGCAGCAAGCGCGCGTTTCAAACGAATCTCCATAAGTTCCTCCGGTAAAAATTTAAAAACGGCGTCAACATGGCAGCGCCATTAAAGAAAAGCAAGCGGCGTATTATATACAAGCTTGTATGTAAAACCAGCAAGCTTGGCTATACTGCGCGGCTGGCATCCACCACATCACCACTCCCATGCGCCGGACCAAAAGCGAAGCAGAACAAACCCGTAACTCCATTCTTGACGCCGCCCTGACCCTCTTCGACGAACAGGGCTATACCCAGACCACCCTGAGCAGCATCGCCCGCCAGGCTGGGGTGACGCGCGGGGCGATTTACTGGCATTTTGAAAACAAAGACGAAATCCTCATTGCCCTCGCCCAGGCACAATTCCACGACCTGATGCAGCAGAACGCCGATGCCGTGCGCAGACCGAACAGCTGGGAGAGCATCTGCGATATCCTCATCGCCTTCTTCCAAACCCTCATCCACCATCCCGCCCGCCTGCGCTTCTTCCGCGTCTTCAACCACCACGGCTGCACCCAGCCGCTCGCCCAGCTACACCGTGACTACAAACTCATCTGGCAGCAGCAATGCCGCGAAATCGTCGAACGCGGCAAAGCCGAAGGCCGTTTCCGCACTGACACCGATCCCGACTACCTCTTTTTCCACATGGGCGTCATCTTCAGGGGCCTGGTGGAAATGTGCCTCGAAGAGCCCGACAACCCCTCGCTTACCGCCTACATCGAACGCGCCCTGAAAAATACCACCGCCATGCTGCAAACCCTGTGAACCTCACGCTGCCCATGAGGAAGCGTGTTAAAATAAAAACGTGGAAACAGCAAAAAGCCACACCCATCAACCCAACAGGAGAACGTCATGCGCTACAAAAAAGTACTACTCGTCACCGACCTGCGTGAAGACAGCGACATCGTTGCCAGCCGTGCCAAATGCATGCTGGACGGCCCTGATGCCAAACTGCGCGTCCTGCACGTTATGGAAGAAACCGTCCTCACCGCCGGCTACGAAATCGTCCCCATCATTCCGCTGAACAACAACGAAGACGAAATCATCTCCGGCGCGCGCGCCAAAATGCAGGAACTCCTGGCGCGGCACAACATTATTGCCGACGACGCCCACGTCGAAACCGCCCTCTCCACCCGGCGCGGCATCCTTGATTACTGCAACAAAACCAAACCCGACCTCATCGTCATCGGTCGCCACGTCCGTACCGGCCTCGCCTCATTACTGGGCGCCACCGCTGACGACATCCTGCCCGGCGTCAACTGCGACGTCCTCGTCGTCAAACTCGGCGAACCCGTATGAGCCAACCCCCTAACGTCCAACTGTGCGCCGACATTAACCTGTCGGCGCTTTCATCATTACTGGGCGAATACGGCCTGAAAGTCGAACTGCTGCCCGAGGATGCCGACATTCCCGGCAGCTACTGGGGTGCGCCGGAAGCTGGCCTCGTCAAAGACACCCTCTACATCCGCCCTGACACCCCCACCCATTCCGCCCTGCACGAAGCCGGCCACTGGATCTGCATGGACGACGCGCGCCGTGCCAACCTGCACACCGACGCCGGCGGCACCGTGCTGGAAGAATGCGCAGTGAACTACCTGCAAATCCTGCTTGCCGAAGCCCTACCCGACGTCGGCCGCGCGCAAATGCTCGCCGACATGACCGCCTGGGGCTACAACTACCGCGAAGGCAGCGTGTACGCCTGGCTCGACGGCGACGCCATCGATGCCATCCGTTGGCTGCAAGAACATCACCTCATCGACGCGGCGCGACAAAGAATTACCCAACCTTAAACCGCACGGTAACGCCGATTGTGGCATACTGCGCGCCGTTTTTTCACCAATCTTCCCAAGGAGAGAATGACATGACAAACCAAAAAATCCTGCTGGCCGCCGCACTCGGTGCCGTCATCGGCAGCGCGCAAGCCATCGAACTCAAAACTGACGCCGACAAAGTTGGCTACGCCATCGGCGTGGACATGGGCAGCACCGTCAAAGACATCGGCGGGCAAAACATCAACATCGACGCCCTCATTGCCGGGCTGAAAGATGCTTACGACGGCAAAGAGCCGGCGATGAGCGCCGAAGACATGGACAAAACCATGAAAACCTTCGCTGAAGCCCGCATGAAAGACATGCAGGCCCAATACGAAAAAGAAATCGCCGCCAATGCCGAAGCGGGCAAAAAATTCCTCGATGAAAACGGCAAAAAAGATGGCGTAAAAACCACCAAGAGCGGCCTGCAATACAAAGTCGAAAAAGAAGGCAAAGGTGCCAAACCGACCGACAAAGACAGCGTCACCGTGCACTACGAAGGTCGCCTGCTCGATGGCACTGTCTTCGACAGTTCGCTGGAACGCAAAGAACCCGTCACCTTCAGCGTTACCGACGTTATTCCTGGCTGGGTCGAAGGCCTGCAACTGATGACCGAAGGCAGCAAATACACCTTCTACATCCCCTCTAACCTTGCCTATGGCGAAACCGGTGCCCCGCCGACCATCCCGCCGAATGCCGTCCTCACCTTCGACGTCGAACTGCTGAAAGTTGGCGCCGCTGATGCCAAAGCGGCAGCTGAAAAAAGCAAGCCTGCGGAAGCAAAGAAAGACGAAGCGAAAAAATAACCCGCTTCCGGCACATAAAAAACGGCATCCACGGATGC
>CAURDG010000080.1:0-6889 GCA_963523555.1 uncultured Cardiobacterium sp. | reverse complement strand
GCTGCGTTACAGCACCGCTTTGACGGCTTCAGCTAGGCGGGCAACTTCCGCTTCGTTTTTCATGCCGGCGATGTTGATACGGCCTTCGCCGACCATGTACACGGCATAGTCATTACGCAGGCGTTCGACGCGTTCTTTACCGAGCGGCAGCAGGGTGAACATGCCCCGGTGCGAATCGGTGATGAAGCGCCAGTCACCGCCACAGGTCTTGGTCAGTGCATCGGCGAGTTGCTGGCGGCGCAGGCGGATATAGGCGCTGACTTCGTTCAGTTCTTTTTCCCAGTCGGCGCGCAGGGCACTGTCGCCCAGGATTTCTGCAACAACAGCGGCGCCGTGGTCGGGCGGCATGGAGACCATCGCGCGGCTCGCGGTTGCAAGGTAGCTGCGCAGGGCATCGGCAGTGCGCGCGTCTTTGGCGATGGTGAGAACGACACCGACGCGTTCGCGGTAGAGGCCGAAGTTTTTCGAGCAGGAGGCAGCGATGAAGAGGGTTTCGAGGCTGGAAGCGAGTTTGCGCACGCCGTAAGCATCCGGCTCGATACCTTCGCCGAAGCCGAGGTAGGCGAGGTCAATTACGGGCAGGAAGCCGCGTTTGGACGCGATCTCGGCGACTTTGTCCCAGTCTGCCGGGGTCAGATCGGCGCCACTGGGGTTGTGGCAGCAGCCGTGCAACAGCACGATGTCGTCTGGCCCCATTTTTTCGAGAGCGGCAAAGAAGGCGTCGCGATTGACGATGCTTTTTTCGCGATCGTAGTAGGGGTAGGTTTTGGCAGCAAAGCCGCAAGCACCAAAGATGGCGTGGTGGTTACCCCAAGTCGGATCAGGTGTCCAGAATTGTTTGCCGGCGGCAATTTGGCGCAGAACTTCAGCGACGATGCGCAATGCACCGGTACCGGCGACGGCCTGGTTCTGGCGTACGCGGTTCGTGTCGTAGCTGCTGCCGAGGATGAGTTCGGCCATACGCTGGTTGTAGTCGTCGTTGCCATTGACGCCGACGTATTTTTTTGTGGTTTGCCGTTGCCAGATGCGCTGTTCGGCTGCTTTGACGGCGCGCATGACCGGTGTCTCGCCCGTCGTGTCCTGGAAGATGCCAACGCCAACGTCGATTTTTTCGGGACGCGGGTCGTCGCGGCACAGTTTGGACAGTTTCAGGATGGGATCGTCTGGCAGTTTTTCGATGTGCTCAAACATGGGTTTTCCTTTTTTTGGCTGAGGGATAGGGATTGGTTGGCAACAGGTAGAGGCGGGTGTGCGAGAGGCGGTCGTAGAGGGTACAGCCATCCACATCAAGGTAGCGCCACCATAGGCCGATTCCCGCCGGGGCGCAAGTGAGGAGAGCACAGCACCAGCGTTTGCAGGCACGCGCGGTGGTGAGCGGATGGCCGTTCTCGTCAGCGACGGCAAGCCGCCAGGCGCGCATGCCGAGGGTCTGCCCCTGCCGCGTCCAGAAGTAAAGGTAGAAAGCGAGCCAAGTAGCAAGCAGCGCCGCTTGCAGCAGGTAATGCAGCGCGCCGCCGGTAATGGCCTCGCCTTTGTTGAAGATGATGAAGAGGAAGCCGACGCCAATCCAGCAAGCAGCGAGCAGCATGGCGTCGTAAGCGATAGCGGCAAGATGGCGCATGAGCGGGGCGGGGCGGGCGTCGGCGATAATCAGGGGCATAGCGGCAGTATGTGGCGGGTTTTCCGCATACTAACACGGCGGCGGCTTGTGGAAAATTCCGCGACGAGGCGACCGTTTGCCGCTAAAATGTCGCCGTTTTTTCACTATTTTGCAGGGAACTGTTCATGAATGTTTTTTCGCGGTATCGCATCGCTTCCGTTTTTGCCCTACTGGCTGTCTCCGGCGCGACCTTTGCCCAGGTGGCGGTTAATGAAGAAGCGGTATTTGACGATGCGCCACCTTCGCTTGCCGACAATCTGCCGCCTGATCCGTCTGCGGCGACCAGCGAACTATCAGAAATGGCTGCTGACGGCGCCGCACCGCAAGAAACCATGACGCAGACGCATCAATCCATCATCGGCGAAGCGATGCGCCCGTTTAACAGCCGCCGTATCGAGTTGATTGAAGCACTGGTATTGAATCCGACGGAAGTCTCTTATAACGGCCAGAGCTATCCGCTGAAAAACCCGCAACGCCTGCGCCTTTTTTATGAAAACGAGCAATATCCAACTGTATGGACGCAGGAAAATAACTTGCTGGATCGGGTGGACGGGTTGAAACGGCTGATTGCCGATGCGCCGCAGGATGCCCTGCCGCCTGCCCGCTACCACAGTGCGCTGATTAACAGCCTGCAAGCGGGCGCGCAATACGATGATATCGTTCCGCTGGAACTGTTGCTCACCGATGCCTACCTCACCCTCGCCGGTGACCTTGCTAACGGCCTAGTCAACCCGCGTAAAACACATCCCGAATGGAATGCCGAAGGCGTCAGCGATGAAGCGTTAGGCGACATGCTGGCGCAAGGCGTCGTCTCCGGTGACATCGAAACTGCCGTGCGCACCATCAACGACGGCAACCCGCGTTATCAAGCGTTGAAACAGCGCTATAACGCCGTCATTGGTAACGCCATTCTCACCCCGACGAACAGCAGCAGCAATAGTGCGCCGTTGCCGAAAGTCACCCTGCGTCCCGGCATGAATCACGAAGCCGTTGCTATCCTGCGCGACAAACTCGGCATCCCGGCAGAAGGCAGCGACCCCTTCTACTACGACGACACCCTGGCTGACGCCGTCCTTACCTACCAGCAAAGCCACGGCCTGAAAGCTGACGGCATCGTCAGCGGCAAGACTCGCAACATGCTCAATGGCGGCAACAAAAGCGGCGGTGCGCGTAATGCCAGTGCCGACAGCCTGATGATCAACATGGAGCGGCTACGCTGGCTGCCGCAGGACATGGGGGAGACCTACGTCCTTGTAAACATCCCGTCCTACTACGTCAAAATGTATCGCGGTAACGAAACCGTGTACGAAACCAAAGCCATCATGGGTCGTCGTGACCGACAAACCCCTGCTTTTACCAATCACCTGCGCCACATCGTGATGAGCCCGAGCTGGACTGTACCGCCGACCATCATGAAAAAAGATAAAATCAACAAACTGCGCAGCAATCCCGGTGCCTTCGATGGCAGCTTCGATGCCGTTGTTGGCGGACGCGTCATGCGGCCAAGCGCCGTCAACTGGGGCTCGCCCGCTGCCGTGCACTACACCCTGCGGCAAAAACCCGGCGCGCGTAACGCCCTGGGCAAAGTCAAATTCCTGTTCCCGAATAAACACGCCATCTACCTGCACGACACCCCAAGCAAAGGTCTTTTCAGTCGCAGCGATCGTGCCCTCAGTTCCGGCTGCGTCCGCCTGCAAAAACCCGAAGAATTTGCCAACGTTCTGCTTAATAACAACGGCTGGTCATCCGAGCGCATCAAAAAAGCGATGAACCAGAGCAAAGAACAATGGGTAAACACCCCGGAAACCCCCATCTACCTCGTGTACTGGACCACCTGGACTGAGCCGGACGGTAGACTGCAAACTGCTGGCGACATCTACGGCAAGGACAACACCCTCTTGCAACAATACAAAAAAGCGCTGAACTAAGGAGGCACCATGACCAGCACGCATACCCCGCAAAACAGCTACAGCAAAGAAGAACTTCTCGCCTGCGGACGCGGCGAAATCTTCGGCGCGGGCAACGCCCAGCTGCCGCTGCCCAACATGCTGATGATGGATCGCATCACCACCATCAACAAAGACGGTGGCAAACACGGCAAAGGTGAAATCATCGCCGAATTTGATATTCATCCCGATCTGTGGTTCTTCGCCTGCCACTTCCAGGGCGATCCCGTCATGCCCGGCTGCCTCGGTTTGGACGCCATGTGGCAACTCGTCGGTTTCTACCTCGCCTGGAGCGGCGGCGTCGGACGCGGCCGGGCACTCGGCTGCGGCGAAGTCAAGTTCAGCGGCCAAGTCCTGCCGACCCACAAAAAAATCACCTACCACATCCACATCAAACGCCTCATCATGCGCCAGCTCATCCTTGGCATCGCCGATGCGACCGCTAGCGTTGATGGGCGCGAAATCTACAACGGCACCGACCTCAAAGTCGGCCTATTCACCAGCACCGACAGCTTCTAATCCCATAAAGAGAGCAACAACATGAAACGCGTCGTCGTCACCGGTATGGGCATCGTGTCCAGCATCGGCAACAACTGCAAAGAAGTCCTCACTTCCTTGCAACATCTCAAATCCGGCATTACCCACAGCGCTGTTTTCGCCGAAAAAGGCCTGCGTTCCCAAGTCGAAGGAAGCATCAACATCGATACCAAAGCGCACATCGACCGCAAAATCCTGCGCTTCATGGGCGATGCCGCCGCCTACTGCTACATCGCCATGAAAGAAGCCATCGAGCAGGCCCGTCTCCTGCCCGAGCAGATCTCCAACATTCGTACCGGCCTCGTCGTTGGTAACGGTGGTGCCAGCCCCTCCGCCCAAGTCGAAGCGGCAGACACCCTGCGCGCCAGCGGCGTCAAACGCATCGGCCCCTATGCCGTTACCAAAACCATGGCCTCCACCACCTCTGCTTGCCTGGCTACCCCTTTTGCCATCAAAGGCGTGAACTACTCCATCAGCTCTGCCTGCTCCACCAGCGCGCACTGCATCGGCCATGCCGCCGAACTCATCCAGATGGGCAAACAGGACATCGTCTTCGCCGGTGGCGGTGAAGAAGTCCACTGGACCATGACCAGCATGTTTGACGCCATGGGTGCTCTATCCACCAACTACAACGCAACTCCCGAAATTGCCTCGCGCGCCTACGACGCCAACCGCGACGGCTTCGTCATCTCTGGCGGCGGCAGTATCCTCGTCCTCGAAGAATACGAACACGCCAAAGCGCGCGGTGCCGACCTCATCGCCGAACTCACCGGCTACGGCGCCACCTCGGACGGCTACGACATGGTGCAACCCTCCGGCGAAGGTGCCGTGCGCTGCATGCAAATGGCCATGGCGACGCACCCGGGCGGTATTGACTACATCAACGCCCACGGCACCTCTACTCCCGTCGGCGACACCCGTGAACTCGAAGCCATCAAAGCCGCATTTGCCGGTAAAACCGTGCCGCTGATTAGCTCGACCAAATCCCTGACGGGGCACGCCCTCGGTGCGGCAGGCTCAAACGAAGCCATCTACTCACTGCTCATGCTGCAACATGGCTTCCTGACCGCCTCAGCGCATATCGACACGCTTGACGAAAACGCCGCTGATCTGCCCATCCTGCGTGAAAACCGCCAGCAAACCCTTAACGCTGTCATGAGCAACAGCTTCGGCTTTGGCGGTACCAATGCCACTCTCATCTTCAGCCGTGTTAACGCCTAAGCCCCGCGCCATCCTCCTGCTCGCCGTGCTCACTTTCGGCGCGCAGGCGGGCGCCCAATACATCACTGGCGAAGAACAGCCCTTGCGCCCTGATCCCACCCCTGCCGGACACACCGTACAACAACCTGCCGAAGCCCCGGCCGCCGGTAAAAAAAATAAAAAGGCGCAGAAGAGGGGCGAACAGCCCGCTGCCGCAGAACAACCACTGCCAAGCGCGGAGAACCTCGAAGCCTATACGGCTGCGCAAATCGTCGAACAGGCCCAGCTTGAGGCAGCTGCCAAACAAGAAGCTGCGCAAAAAGCCGCAGAACAGGCGGCACAAGCTGAAGCAACCGCCAAAGCAGCAGCAGAACAAGCGGCGCAAGCCGAAGCGGCTGTGCAAAGCGCCGTCCAGGACGCTCAATCCGTCGTACAAAACGGCGACAATCAGACAGCTGAAGCCCCCGCACAAGGCGCAGACATCGGCGAAGTTCCCGGCGTAGAAGCCCCACAAGACGATGCCAATAACGTCGCTCTCCTGCCCGTCGAACGCCTTACCCCACCGCCACCGCCGACTGAAACCGTCATCGTCGAACAAGCTATCTACCGCTGTCCGCAAGGTAAAGGCTACATCTACGTTGATGCCGACGCCAAAAAAGGCCGTGGTCGCTGCACCCTTTACCGCGCTGCAAAAACCGAAGAAGTCCCAGTTGGCAGCCAGCCCGAAAAGCCACTGCCCGGCGGCAGTGCCAGTTGTAGCGGCACCCTCAACTACAAAGGCAACACCTATCTCTTCCGCGACGGCATGCCTTGCCCCATCCCGGACAACATCTTCCGCCGCCTGACCCCGGCTGCGAGCAGCCGCTAAATACCATGACCAACCCAGCCCCCTACCAACGCCCCAAACTCGTCCCACCCGACGGCCATAACAAAGTCCTGCTGCATTCCTGCTGCGCCCCTTGCTCAGGCGAAGTCATGGAAGCCTTGCTTGCCTCGGGAATCGACTACACCATCTTCTTCTACAACCCCAATATCCACCCGCGCCGCGAATACGAAATCCGCAAGAACGAAAACATCGCCTTCGCCGAAAAACACAACATCCCTTTCGTTGATTGCGACTACGACACTGATAACTGGTTCGCCCGCGCTAAAGGCATGGAATGGGAACCTGAACGCGGCAAACGCTGCACCATGTGTTTCGATATGCGCTTTGAGCGCACTGCGCTCTACGCCCATGAACACGGCTTCCCCGTTATTACCAGCTCGTTGGGTATCAGCCGCTGGAAAAACATGGAACAAATCAACCAATGCGGCCTGCGCGCCGCCGAACCCTATCCCGATGTCCAGTACTGGACCTTCAACTGGCGCAAAGGTGGTGGCTCACAGCGGATGATCGAAATCAGCAAGCGCGAGCACTTCTACATGCAGGAATACTGCGGCTGCATCTATTCCCTGCGCGATACCAACGCTTGGCGCTTGAAAAACGGACGCGGCAAAATCAAACTCGGCGTGATGTACTACGGCGATGATGATCCGCCGGCAGAAA
>CAURDG010000079.1:0-6892 GCA_963523555.1 uncultured Cardiobacterium sp. | reverse complement strand
ACTTTTTCGTTCGGCGAGTGCGGCGAGACGATGGTCGGGCCGAAGGAGGCCATTTGCCAGTGCGGGTATTTGGTGAAAAGGATGCCGCATTCAAGGCCGGCATGTACGGCTTTGACCGGCATATTGTCGCCATAGATGGTCGCGCCGATTTTTTTCAGTTTTTCAACGAGGTCGGAGTGCGGCAAGGGTTGCCAGCCAGAGTACGCGCCGCTGTATTCGCTGCTGCCGCCCGCAAGGCTGACGAGTTGTGCAATACGTGCGGCAAGATCGTCGCGGGCACTATCCAACGAGGAGCGCAACATGCAGCTGATGTGCAAGGCATCGTCCCCGGTTTTGGCAACGGCGAGGTTGTTAGAGGTTTCAACCAGGCCAGGAATGTCGATGCTCATGCGATCCACGCCGTTGTGCAGGTTACGCAGAACGCCGATAGCTTGGGCCGTGCTTTTTTCGCTGAGGGCGCGGCTGATGGTTTCGGCAGGTTCGAGGCTGATGTGCAGGGTTTGGTCTTCTGGGGGCAGTTCGTTGCGGATGTGTGCGGTCAGTTCTTGCAGGTTTTGTTGCGCGGTGGCGAGGTTGCCGCCGTTCAAGGTGATGAGGGCATCTGCTTCGCGCGGAATGGCGTTGCGCAGGTCGCCGCCTTCCAGGTTGACGATGCGCAGGGCGTTCGCCGTGTCATCCTGCAAGGCTTGCAGGGCGCGGGCGAGGATTTTGATAGCGTTGCCGCGTTGCAGGTGGATTTCTACACCGGAGTGACCGCCTTTGAGGCCACGCACGTGCAGGTGGTAGCCTTGCCCAGCGAGGGATTCGTATTGCAGCGGCAAGGTGTAGCTGCCGTTGACGGCACCGGCGCAGCCGATGCAGAGTTCGCCTTCGTCTTCGTAGTCAAGGTTGAGCAGGATGCTGCCTTTCAGCCAACCCGCCTGTACTTCTTGCGCGCCTTCGAGGCCGATTTCTTCACTGGCGGTGAAAAGGGCTTCCAGCGGCGGGTGGTTGAGGTTTTTATCCGCCAGCACGGCCAGAATCATCGCCGCGCCAATGCCGTTATCAGCGCCAAGGGTGGTGCCATCGGCATGAACCCAATCGCCGTCTACGATGGTGCGGATAGGATCTTTGCTGAAATCGTGGCTGGAATCTTTGTTTTTCTGCGGCACCATATCGAGGTGCGCTTGCAGGATGACGCCCGGCTCGTTTTCGCGCCCCGCGCTCGCCGCTTTACGCACCAGGATGTTGCCGCGCGCATCGCGTTCTGCTTCGAGTCCGAGGCGTCCCGCTTCGTCGAGAATGTATTGTTCGACAGCCTCTTCCTGGTGTGTGGGGCGGGGGATTTGTGTCAGCTGGTGAAAGTATTGCCAAACCGCACGGGGCTCGAGTTCGGTTATGTTCATGACAGTGCCTTTTGGTGTGTGGGAAGGGAGTGTCAGCGGAGGCGCGCTTTCAGCGGGCGGGCGCTGATGTTGCCGAGAAAGCGCTGTTTGAGTCTGTCGTACCAGCGCTGTTTGCTTTTTTCTTCGAGTTGCAACAGCTGGTGGCTGTGCAGGTGGGCGAGGATGTAATCATCACTGGTGCCGACGGTGTCAATCAGGCGGTTTTCCACGGCTTGTGCACCATACCACGTTTCCCCGGTCGCCAGCGCGTCGATATCCAGCTGCGGGCGGTAGGTGTGAATGTGCTGTTTGAAGAGGTCATGGGTGACGGCGAGTTCGTGGCGGAATTGTTCGCGGTCGGCTTCGCTATTTTCACCAAAGACCGTCAGGCTGCGTTTGTGTTCACCAGCAGTGTGTTCTTCGTAGCGGATGCGGTGCTGTTTGAGCAGTTCGTTGAAGTTGGGTAATGCGCCAACGACGCCGATGGAACCCAGGATGGCAAAGGGTGCGGCGATGATTTCGTTTCCGATGCAGGCCATCATGTAACCACCGCTGGCGGCAACTTTATCTACGGCGACGGTGAGCGGGATTTGCCGCGCGCGCAGGCGGGCGAGCTGTGACGCAGCAAGGCCGTAGGCATGGACGAGGCCACCGCCACTCTCCAGACGCAAAAGGACGCGGTCTTCGGTGCTGGCGACCTGGATAACGGCGCTGATTTGTTCGCGCAGTTGGGTAACGGCAGAGGCTTCGATGTCGCCATCGAAATCCAGGACGAAGATGCGTGGTTTTTGTGTCTCTGCTTCGTCTTTTTCAGCCTGTCTCTGTGCTTTTTGTCGGGCTTTCAGGGCTTTTTTATCGAGCAGGGCTTCGTAGAGGAGGTCTTGCTGTTCTTCGTAGTATTCGTTCAGCGAGCGGACTTCGAATTTGTCTTCGTCATCATCGTTATCCCGCTTGGCAGCGGCAATGCCAAGGGCAGCTAACAGCAGGCAAATCAGGATAGTCAGCGCCTTGGCCAGGAACAGGCTGTATTCAAGAAGAAAGGTCATCATCGGGTATCTCGTGTCCAAAGGAGGGGCATCAGGGTGATAAAGAGCAGGCTGTGTATGGCGATGTATATCAACGTCTGCACAGTGGCAATGCCGCGATAAAGCAGGCTGAGGTGCTCAAAGGGCGAGAGCCAGCGCAGGATTTGTACCAGCCACGGCGGGTTAGTCGTCAGTACGGGCAAGAGCCATAGCAGCAGCCAGATGAGTGCCAGCAGTAATGAAGCGGGCAGCGGCTGTTTCTGCGAGGCGGATATGGTGAGCGAGAGCAGGGCCGCATAAAGGGCAATAAAAATTTGCGCCAGGAGCAGCGCCAGGAGCAGCTTGCCATCCCACAGGTTGCTGCGTGCGATCCAGGCAACGGTCAGCCAAAACGGCAGGGTAAGCAGGGTAAGCGCACTCAACAGCACAACGGTTTTGCTGACGAGCAGGCGAGGCAAGCCGTTACGCACACCGCGCAGTAATACGTCGGTATGCCAGAGTTTTTCGCCTGCAAGGCTGCGGGCACCGAAGTAAATTGTCCACAGGATCATCAGCCATTGCAGCAATTGCGCCGCACTGCCAAGCAGGGTTTCCGTCGCGCCGCGCCGGTTTTCCAGGCCTGCCAGTTTAGGAGCGATCGCTTGGTATTCCACTAGGCCACTAGCGAGATACAGGCCGAGCGTCAGCCATGATGCGGTAAGGGCGGCAAAGAAGGCCGGTGTCGCCAGCAGGCGGTATTCTTTATGTAACAGGCTGCGCCACAGCATTGAGTTTTTCCTGAAAAGCTTCGCGTGGATATGCGGGATAGTATGCACAGATACCGGGATATGCAGCGAGGCGCTGCCACAGTGATTGACGAGCGGCATCACTACCATCGTAGGCAAAAGCGGCAAAGCGTCCATCCAATAGTGTTGGCCGAGGTAATGCCTGTGCCTGTGCGGTGTCGTCGCAAGCGACCCATAAATGGGGGCTATCCACACACGGGATAGGTATTTCCTGCAAGATTCCGTTATGCAAGTAATAAACGCGGTGTACGGTTGCCAGCACTTCGTCCCAGTCATGGCTGGTCATCAGTACGCAGCAACTGTCTGCCAGACCAGCTAAAAGCGGGCGCAGCAGCAGACGCTGATCACTATCCAAACCATTGGTGGGTTCATCTAAAACGACTAGCGATGGCTTATGAATTAGCGCTTGCGCCAGACCAACCCGTTGTTGGTAGCCGTGCGATAACTCACAGCAGCGTTTATGCGCTACCGCTTGCAGACCGCAGCGTTGCACGACATCAGTCAATGCAGCTTTGCTGTCACGCATACCACGCATCTGCGCACACATCTGTAAAAATTCGCATACCCGCCATTGCGGATAAAGAGGTGCCTTATCCGGCAAATAACCCAGCCAAAAAGCGGGCAAGCCTGCTTGATAGTGAACACTGCCAGCATCCGGCGTCAGTGCACCCGTCAAGATTTCCAGCAACGTAGTTTTGCCTGCACCGTTACCGCCAATTAGTGCAACCACTTCACGAGGGTGCAATTCCAATGACGCATCGCGCAGGATTATTTGTCTGCCACGTCGTAAAGCGAGGTGTTGAGCAGAAAGAAGCATACGGGGTAAATATAGACTATAAAAAAACCCGCCAGCGCGGGTTTCTTGAATAGGTGCCGCGATTACTTAATCTTGGCTTCCTTATACATAACGTGTTTGCGTGCTACCGGATCAAATTTCTTAATTTCCATTTTTTCCGGCATGTTGCGTTTATTCTTGGTCGTGGTATAGAAGTGTCCGGTACCTTCGGAGGAAACGAGGCGGATTTTTTCACGAGCAGTTTTCTTAGCCATGCTTTACTCCTTACACCTTTTCGCCACGTGCACGAATTTCTTGCAGAACCGCATCAATACCTTTTTTATCAATGATGCGCATACCGTGGGTAGAAACTTTCAATTTAATAAAGCGGTTTTCACTTTCAACCCAAAAGCGGTGTTCTTGAATATTGGGAAGAAAACGACGTTTATTTTTATTATTTGCGTGGGAAACGGTGTTGCCGACCATCGGCTTTTTACCGGTCACCTGGCAGATGCGGGACATAGCCGGACCTCATTCAATCTTTGAAAATACGGAAAATGGTGGTGGCCAAGGGCGGAATCGAACCACCGACACGCGGATTTTCAATCCGCTGCTCTACCAACTGAGCTACTTGGCCGTGGAAAGGACGCGCATTAAACAGGAAATCACGAAAACGGTCAAGCACTATTTACGTCATTTGTCTCAAACCGGACATTGGCACCGCCATGTTAAAATCACGTTATTTATTTCGGAGCAGACATGAACGCAGTCATCATCGGCATTGCAGGCCCTCAGCTACAACCCCAAGATATCGCACAACTGAAGCAACCCGCCTGCGCGGGCGTGATTCTGTTTAGCCGTAATTACGAATCGCCGCCACAATTGCAAGCACTCTGCACTGCCATCCGTGATACGCGCCCAGACTTGCTATTGTGTGTTGATCACGAAGGCGGGCGTGTACAACGCTTCCGGGTAGGATTTACCGCTATTCCCGCTGCGGCTGCCTTTGGCCACTGTTTCGACCACCGGCCGTTGCTTGCCTGCCAACTGGCTGAGGCAGCGGGAACCGTTATCGCCTATGAGCTGCGTCAGTACGACATTGACTTCAGCCTTACCCCTATTCTCGATCTTGTCGACCCTGTCTCGACGGTTATTGGCGACCGTGCCTTTCACGCCAATCCTGCCGTCGTCGCTATCCTTGCCGATGCCCTGCGGCGCGGTCTGCACAAACTTGGCATGGCGGCTGTCGGCAAACACTACCCCGGTCACGGCCGGGTGAGCGGTGATTCGCACCACACCCTGCCGCACGACCAGCGCGATCTTGCCGAACGCGAAGCCGATCTTTACCCCTTCCTGCGTCAAATCGAAAGCGGTATCGAAGCACTGATGCCTGCGCACATCGTCTATCCGCAAATTGACGAACGCCCGGCTGGATACTCGCCACAGCACATTGCCGCGTTACGTCACTACGGCTTCGAAGGTGCCATTATCAGCGACGACCTCGACATGGCTGGCGCACAGGGTATTGCCGATCCTGGCGAACGCATCCAGGCCGCACTTACTGCCGGTGCCGATGTGACACTGATGTGCAACGACCTTGCCGCAATCCGTCAGGTACTGAGCCGCGACTACCACCTGCCCGATGCAGCCGGCAGCACGCGCCGTCTCGCCGCCCTGCGCGCCCGCCCCATCGACGCCACAACCGCCGCCGCACACTACCGCGCCGCACAGGAACTGCTGCAAGCTCACGCCGCCGACCTCGTATAATGCGCGCCTGACCCGGAGTCCCTAATGGCAGAAAAACTCGTCATCATCATCCTCAATAGCGACCCGCAAAGCGGCGCCGAAATCCTCGAACCCGTCTATCACGCGACTATCGCTGCTTCCATGGATTATCACACCGAAATCATCCTCGCCGGTCGCGCGGGCGAACTTGCCATCCGGGGCGTTGCCGACAAAATAGAATCGCCGCGCAAAGCCGGCGAAACCCTCTACGACCTCATCAAAGAAGCCTACCAGAGCGGTGTCGTCATCAAAGCGAGCAAATTTGTCGTGCAAAAATGGGGCGACAACCTCATCGCCGAAGTGAGCGAAGTCGTCAGCGGCGGCTACATCGTTGGCGAAATCATGAACAGCAACACCACAACCCTGAGCTACTGACCATGCAACACCTCAGCAACCAAGAACTCGAAAACGTCCTGCGTAACAGCGAATGCCTGATTGACAGCGGCCGCATCAATGCCGCCTACGACCACCTCGCTGCGCAACTCAACCTGCACTACGCCGGCCTCAACCCGCTTATTCTCATTGTTATGAACGGCGGTCTCATTCCGGCGGGTCAGCTGCTCACCCGCCTCTCCTTCTTCCACCGCATGGACTACCTGCATGCCACCCGCTACCGCGATAACGTCGGCAGTGGCGACCTCATCTGGAAAATGCGCCCGTCTGCGCCGATTGCAGGTGAACACATCCTGCTCATCGACGACATTTTCGACGAAGGCATCACCATCAAAGCCATCATTGACGAACTCAAGGCACAGAACCCACAAAGCCTGCGCAGCGCCGTACTGCTCAACAAAAAACACGAGCGCAAAGTCGCCGAATACAAACCCGACTTCGTCGGCTGCGAAGTCGAAGACCGCTACATCTACGGCTGCGGCATGGACTATCACGGCTACCTGCGCCACCTGCCAGGTATCTACGCCCTCAAACAGGCATGACGACGCGCATCCTGCTCGCTGCCCTGCTTGCCCTCGGCGGCTGCACCCAAAGCGACTACTACGGCAACTACTATGACAGCAGCACCGTCACCTACGGCATGGCGGGCAACACCATGCGCAGCGAAAACAGCGGCTATTGGCATGAAAGCGGCATGACCACGCCGCAAGCCGACGTCGCCATCTGGAACGACAACGTCCGCATCAATATCGACAGCAACCCGCC
>CAURDG010000078.1:0-6926 GCA_963523555.1 uncultured Cardiobacterium sp. | reverse complement strand
ATGCCCCAGCAACTCACCCCCGGCGGTAATGCCGCCCTGCCAGAAGGCCCCATCGCTATCCGCATCACCAGCGGCGCTGATATTGACGTTGCCGCCTACCGCCTCACCGCCGCCGGCAAAGTGCGCGGCGATGGCGACATGATTTTCTACGGCCAGCAGCAAAGCGACGACGACAGCGTGCAGTTTTCCGGTAGCGAACGCAACAGCCGCTTTACGCTCGACCTTGCCCGCCAGCCGGCAGCTATTGAGCGCATCGCCATCGCTTATTCCGCCGCCCGTCCCACGGCGCAGCTTGGCGACATCCTGCTGAGTGTCGAAATGCGTGGTGAAGCGGTCATCACCTGTCCGCTCGATAGCGCCGGGCGCAGCGAAACCGCGCTCATCCTCGCCGAGTGCTACCGCCGAAACGGCACGTGGAAAATCCGCTTCGTCGCGCAAGGCTACAACGGCGGCCTGAAACCGCTTTCCGAACAATTCGGCGTGGAAATTGCCGCCCCTCCCGCACCCACACCCGCACCCACCACCCCACCGCGCCTCAGCCTCAGCAAAATCACCCTCGATAAACGCAATCCCGCTGTCAGCCTCGCCAAGCAGACGGATTACGGCACCATCCGCATCAACCTCAACTGGAATCACGCTGGCGCCACCCCGCAAAAAAGCGGCTTCCTCGGCAGTCTTTTCAATAAAAACAAGGGGATTGACCTCGATCTCGGTGCCTTCATCCGCCTGAAAAACGATGACCGCGACTGCGTGCAGGCGCTTGGCAACCGCTTCGGCAGCCTCGACCGCCCGCCGTATGTACGCCTGAGTGGTGATGACCGCACCGGTGCGGTGATTGACGGCGAATGGCTGCATATCAACGGTTCGCGCTGGTCGGATATCGCCGAAGTCCTCGTCTTCGCCTTCATCTACGACGGCGTGCCGAACTGGAACGCTACTGACGGCATCGTCACCCTCCATGTGCAGGGGCAGGAAATCGAAACCCACCTCACCGACGGCAACCCGCAACACAGCATGTGCGCCATCGCCCGCCTGATTAACGACGGCGGCAGCATCCGCGTCGAACGCATCAACCGCTACTTCCTCAGTCACCGCGACATGGACCGCGCCTTCGGTTGGGGTTTCCAGTGGACGGCAGGGCGGAAATAGCACCGCATGAGCCTGTCTTCGTTCATTCTGTCCTCATAACCCCCTCTTTCCATTCCCCTACCGGAGTATTTAATGATCCAACTCCCTCTTCTGTTCGCTGTTGTTTTTGCTGCCAGCATTGCCGCTTTTGACCGCCCTGCATCGACACCCAGCGTCGAGCAAACGGACGACAGGCCTGACATCACCATCAACCAGGTGACAGCCCCAGCCCAACTGACTGCCAGGATGGCAGATAACATCCTGCGCGCCGAACAAGCCGCCATCGTCAACCTCAACTACACCCCCGGCGAAGAAACCATCTACTACTTCGATGCCAGCGGCGCTCCAGCCGACAATGCCAGCGCGGGCGGCTATTACCGCAAACTGCTTGGCAGCACGGCTGACGGCCGCCTTGTCGGTCAGGATTTCTTCCAGGACAGCGGCAAACCGCAAACCGCCCCCTTCATCCTCGCCAGGGAAACAGACCCGCATGACTTCGACAGCACCAACAGCGATAGCAAAATCGTGTGGTACAACGAAGACGGTAGCGTCAATGCCATGCAGGAATACCGCGACCAACGCGAGGCCGGACGCTGGAATTACTATGAAAATGGCATCCTCGCCATCCAGTCGGCACTTCCAGAAGGCGTAGAAGAAGCGCACGATCCTTATCGTGGCGTTGGCGAGCTGACGCGCGGCACCCGCTTCTACTACCCGGACGGCAAAATTATGGCCTTTACCCTGAAAGACGCTAATGGAGATCGCAGTGAACTGCTTTACCGTGAAGACGGTACGCCGCTCACCGCCCTTTTTATCAGCGGTACAGGCGGTAGTAATGAGATCGCCAGCTGGACGGAAACGGGCGAATTTACCGATATAGATAACATCAAGCCGGAAATCGACAGAATCTTGGAGCGTCGGGAAGCCTTAGTGGCAAGGCTCAAGGCCTCCACCCACCCTGCCGACCAGGGCGACAACCCCGCAGCGGCCACTCAAGACACCGAAACAATCACGCCCTGATGAGGTGACATATGACACAAACCCACTGGCGCAGCCACCCTGCGCCGTCGCTGTCCGGTACGGTGCGCGTGCCCGGCGACAAATCCATTTCCCACCGCGCCATCATGCTCGGCGCACTCGCCGATGGCACGACGCATATCAGCGGTTTTCTTGAAGGCGAGGACTGCCTCTCCACCATGCGTGCCTTTCAGGCGATGGGCGTTGCCATCGAGCATCACGGCGAGGGCCGGGTGACGGTGCATGGCGCCGGTCTGCATGGCTTGCGCGCCCCCACCGCCCCGCTGGATGTCGGCAACAGCGGCACCAGTATGCGTCTCATGGCAGGCGTGCTGGCCGGGCAGCCGTTTGCCAGCGAACTGATTGGTGATGCGTCGCTGATGCAGCGGCCGATGCGCCGTGTGACCGAGCCGCTGGCGCTAATGGGAGCCGAGATTGCAACCAGCGAACGTGGCACGGCGCCGCTCGTGATTCACGGCAAACCACTGCACGGCATCCGTTACACACTGCCGGTCGCCAGCGCGCAGTTGAAGTCCGCGCTGCTGTTCGCGGGGCTTTATGCCGAGGGCACGACGTTCATCACGGAAACCGGCGTCAGCCGCGACCACAGCGAGCGGATGCTGCGCGGTTTCGGCGTGGAGGTGCGGCAGGACGGCGCGACGCTGGCAATTCGCGGCGGACAGCGCTTGACCGCGCGCGATGTGGTCGTGCCGGGCGATGTGTCGTCAGCGGCGTTTTTCCTCGTCGCGGCGCTGATTGCGCCTGAGGGCGAGTTACTGCTGGAAAACGTCGGCATGAACCCGACCCGGGCGGCGGTCGTCGAGATTCTGCGCGCCATGGGCGGCGATATCACCGTGGCAAACCCGCGTGAAGCGGGCGGCGAGCCGGTCGCCGATTTGCGCGTGCGCGCTTCACGTCTGCACGGCATTACCATTGATGAGGCGCTGGCGCCGATTGCCATTGATGAGTTCCCGATTATTTTTATCGCTGCCGCCTGCGCCGAGGGCGAGACGCGGGCCAGCGCGCTGCACGAATTGCGCGTCAAGGAAAGCGACCGTCTCGCGGTCATGACGGCTGGGCTGTGTGTCTTGGGCGTGGATTGCGAGGCGGGTGAAGACACCATGTGCATTCGCGGCAAGGCCGGTACGGCGTTTACGGGTGGCCAGGTGGCAAGCCACGGCGATCACCGCATCGCGATGGGCTTCGCCGTCGCCGCCCTGCGCGCCGCCGCACCGGTTGAGATTTTGGATTGCGCCAACGTTGCCACGTCATTCCCGACCTTCCGCGCGCTGGCACAAGGGGTTGGCATGCAGATTGAGGAAAGCCATGCGTAAAGTCATCACCGTGGACGGCCCAAGCGGGGTCGGCAAGGGTACGTTGTGCCAGAATCTCGCCCGCGAACTGGGCTGGGCCTATCTTGATAGCGGCGCGCTTTACCGCCTGCTGGCGCTGCGCGCGCTGGCAGCAGGCAAAGCGGGTGCGGCAGCGGCAGAGATTGCCGCGCTCACCACAGATTTACAGATTGATTTCCGCCTGGATGCGGATGGCTGCACGGTGTTGTTAAACGGCGAACCCGTCGGCAACGAATTGCGCAGCGAGCGTTGCGGCAATGCCGCCTCGAAAATCGCCGCTTATCCGGAAGTGCGCGCTGCCCTGCTGGATTATCAGCGCCATTTCGCCGGAAAGGCGCCGCTCGTTGCCGATGGCCGCGACATGGGCACGGTTGTTTTCCCCGCCGCACCGCTCAAGTTTTTCCTGACCGCATCCAGCGAAATCCGCGCCGAGCGGCGCCATAAGCAGTTGTTAGAAAAGGGAGAATGTGTTAATGTGCGCGACATCTACGCAGAGATTGTCGAGCGCGACAAGCGCGACCAAACCCGCAGCGTAGCCCCGCTCAAACCAGCTTCGGATGCGGTGATCATCGACACGGGCGAACTGTCGATTCAGGACGTGCACCAGCAAGTTTCCAAGGAAATTGCCGCACGTTTTTCTTTTTCCTAACCCTTTTATCAACCAGAGAACTCTATGGAATCATTTGCTGAGCTTTTTGAAAAAAGCATCGAAACCGCCGAACTCAAACCCGGCTCCATCATCAAGGCCGAAGTCGTACAAATCAACAAAGACTTCGTCGTCCTGAACGCCGGACTCAAATCCGAGGGCTTCATCCCCGCCAGCCAGTTCACCGATGAAAACGGCAATCTCACCGTTGCCGTCGGCGACAGCGTTGAAGTCGCCCTGGAAGCGCTGGAAGACGGTTTCGGCGAAACCAAAATCTCGCACGAAAAAGCCCAACGCATCCGCACCTGGGAAGTGTTGGAACAGAAATTCAACGACAGCGAAACCATCACCGGCATCATCTCCGGCCGCGTCAAAGGCGGCTTCACCGTCGATGTCGAAGGTGTCAAGGCATTCCTGCCCGGTTCTCTGGTCGATGTCCGCCCGGTCAAAGACCCCGCTCTCAGCGAAGGCAAAGAAATCGACTTCAAAATCATCAAACTCGATCAAAAACGCAACAATATCGTCATCTCCCGCCGTGCCGTTCTCGAAAACGAATACAAGGCCGAGCGTGATGAAGTCCTGAAAAACCTGCAAGAAGGTGATGTCGTCAAGGCAGTGGTCAAAAACCTCACCGACTACGGCGCTTTCCTCGACATCGGCGGTGTCGACGGCCTGCTGCACATCACCGATATGGCGTGGAAACGCATCAAATACCCGTCCGAAGTGGTCAACATCGGCGACGAAGTCGAAGTCAAAGTCCTCAAATTCGACCGCGAACGCGCCCGTGTCTCCCTCGGTCTGAAACAGCTCGGCTCCGACCCGTGGGGCGACATCGCCGAACGTTATCCGGTTAACAGCCAAACCCGTGGCAAAGTCACCAACATCGCTGACTATGGCGCCTTCGTGGAAATTGAAGACGGCGTTGAAGGCCTCGTCCACGTCTCCGAAATGGACTGGACCAACAAGAACGTCAACCCGCGCAAATTCGTTGCCGTCGGTCAGGAAGTGGATGTCATGATCCTCGAAATCGACCCGGAACGCCGCCGCATCTCGCTCGGCATGAAACAGTGCCAGCCGAACCCGTGGCAAGAATTTGACCGCAAATTCAACAAGGGTGATCACGTCAAGGGTCAAATCAAATCCATCACCGACTTCGGCGTTTTCATCGGCCTGGAAGGCGGCATCGACGGCCTCATCCACCTCTCCGACCTCTCTTGGGACGAAAATGGTGAAGAAGCCGTGCGCCACTACCAAAAAGGTCAGGAAGTCGAAGCCATCATCCTCGCCATTGATGCCGAACGCGAACGCATCTCACTGGGCGTCAAACAGCTCAGCCAGGATACCTTCGCCGCCTTCGCCTCCGCTAACGGCCGTGGCAGCGTCGTCAAGGGTATCGTGAGTGAAGTAGATGAGCGTCAAGCTATCATCAAGCTGAGCGACGACATCAACGGCATCCTCAAAGCCAGTGAAGCTGCTATCGAACGCGTCGAAGACCTGAGCAAACTGCTCTCTGTCGGCGACGAAGTTGAAGCGAAAGTCATCAGCGTTGACCGCAAACATAAAGCCCTCAACCTGTCCATCCGAGCCAAAGACGTGGCAGACGAAAAAGCCGTCATCCAGGATTACACCCGTAAAGAAAGCCACGCGGGTACCTCGCTCGGTGACATCTTCAAAGAGCTGAACAACAGCGACAACTAAAAAAACCACTCTTTGCCGCTGCCCGCTCGGCGGCAAACTGTTTCAAAACCGCACCCTCCGGGGTGCGGTTTATCATCAAGCACATCACAGGCCGCACCCCTGGGACGGCAGAACAAAACGCCACAACGCAATGGAGCGAACATGACCAAATCAGAATTGATTGAGCGCCTCTGCCTGCGCTACCCACAACTGCGTAGCCAGGATGTCGAAGAAACCGTCAAACTGATCATCGAAAAAATCTGCCAAAGCCTGGAAAAAGGCGACCGCGTCGAAATCCGTGGTTTCGGTAGCTTTTCCCTGCATTACCGTGAGGCGCGTACCGGACGTAACCCCAAAACCGGCGAATCCGTCGAGGTTCCGGCCAAATCCATCCCCTACTTCCGCGCTGGCAAAGAACTGCGCGAACGGGTGGACGAAAATGACGCGTAAACGCACACCACTAAACAAACAACAACAGCGCCGCCTCGCGGCGCTGTTCACATCTTACCTGCGTGGCAAAAAGACCCTCGACAAAGTCATCATCCTGGTTTTGAGCGGCATCATCATGCTTGCCTTCGCTGCCTGGCCACACAAAGAAGGGCGCAGTAACGACAGCGGCAGCCATGATGCCTTTCACGGGCAAAACGGCCAAACCTACCGCTGTACGCTGAAAAAAATTTATGACGGCGATACGGTAACTGCACGTTGTAACGGACAAAAAGGCCAACAGGAAATCCGCATCCGCCTTGCCGGTATTGACGCGCCGGAAATGGGGCAAAAACCCTTCGGCGAAGACGCCAAACGCGAACTCGGCAAACGCCTTGGACAAAACTTCGATATGCGCTACCTCGGCCCTGACTATTACCAGCGCAGTCTCGGTATCCTGCTCAGTTACGGCGGACGTGATATCAACCTGCAAATGGTGGAAGAAGGCTACGCCTTCGCTTACGACGGCAACGATACCCCGGCTAACTACAAACAGGCAGAAAAGAACGCCCGTGCGGCACGCCGTGGCTTCTGGCGCAAAGATAAAAATCAGCAACCCATCAATCCGAAAATCTGGCGTCGCCACCACCTCTGAACCATGCGTAAATATCTCGCCCTTC
>CAURDG010000077.1:0-7099 GCA_963523555.1 uncultured Cardiobacterium sp. | reverse complement strand
CACCCAACCATCCTCGCCCTGCTCGGCGGCATCACCATCCAGCTCGCCTGGTGGCAGAACCGCAGCGAAGACAGCGCCGACTGGGAAAAAAACCTCACCGCCACTTGTGCTATCTTCACCCTCAGCACTGCGCTCGCCCTGCCGCTCCTCCTCCTGCCGACAAGCTGGGCGCTGGCCGTGTGGCTCATCGAAGCCGCCATCGCCTACCACTTTGGTCAGCGCAGTGGTATCCGCATCTTCAGCCACACTGCCTGCATCATCCACCTCGCTGCCGTTGCTTTCAGCCTGTTGCTGGGCGAATACCGCATCACCCCCTACGCTGAAACCCTCATCAGCGGCCCCATCCACACCACCCTCATCATCATCGCGAGCGGCGCCGCCAATATCCTTAGCTGGTGGAACTATCCTGGTGACGACCCCGCCGATACCGCCACGCAGCGCAGCCTCGGTATCATCACCTACGCCGCCGCCCTCGTCCTGCCACTCAGCATCCTGCCGCCCGCCTGGGCTGCCATCCTCATGGCCATGACCGCCGTCCTGCTCGCCCTCATCCAGCAACTCTACTGCGAAGAAGAACGCGGCGACAGCCATCCGGCGGGGCGCGTCTATGGCAGACTCGTTACCCTCATGGTGGCATGCAGTGCCCTTCTCGCCCTAACACTTGCTGCCGGAGAAAACGTGCCGCTCACCGTCACCGCACTCATCACCCTCGCCACCGCCTGGCTGCAACAACGCCGCGACACCGCCGACACTCTGCGCGACCAAAGCGGCTGGCTGCTGCTCATCGCCAGCAGCGGTGCCCTCATCTGGGTCGCCTACACCGCGCCATTGCTTGCTGCCCTTGCGCCTGCCCGTGCTACCTGGGCAGTCAACCTCACCATTGCCATCCTCACCATCGCCGGATACCTGCGCTGGCGCCAGGCGACACAAAGCACACTGGCCTACCTGCTGCTGCTCTTCCTCGCCCTGCTGCTCGACCAATATCCGATGACGCTGACAGACCCCGGCAGCTGGTTTATCGCCATCGCCGCCGCAGCCGTGCTGCACCTCATCCTGCTCGCGCGCTACGAAGCGAGCAGCGATCCTGTCATCCAGCACCACCGCGCTGCGGCCCACTTCGCCGGCGTCAACCTCTTCATACTGGCCGGCCTCCGCCTCGGCCACCTTTTCGGCGTCACCAACCTCGCGCCGGACAGCATCTGGCAACTGCCGCTGCTGCTCGCCACGCCGCTTGCCATCCTCTGGATCGCCACCCTGCCCGCCGTGCAAGAAAAAACGCGCCGCTACCCTGCTGCCTACCACCATCCGGCGAACCTCGCCTGCGGCCTCACCCTGCTCATCCTTGCCTACTACAACCTCAGCCACGACGGCAACGCCGCGCCCTTCCCCTACCTGCCCGTGCTCAACCCGCTCGAACTCGCGAGCCTCATCGCGCTCTACATCCTCTGGCGCTGGTGGCAGACCTGCATACCGCTGGGAGAAGCCGCGCAGAGTGCCGCCGTGGTGTCAGTCTGGGAAAAACAAAATAACCTGCTCCTCGGCTTTACCCTATGGCTCATCATCAGCCTCGACATCCTGCGCATCTGGCACCACTACCTCGGCGTGCCGTGGGAAGCGCGCGCCCTGCTTGCTTCCTTCGGCGTGCAGGCGACCCTGTCGCTGGTATGGAGCATATGCGCCATCGCCCTGATGCTGCGCGGCCACAATCAACGCCGCCGCAGCCTGTGGCTCGCGGGCGCGACCCTCATCGGCATCGTCGTCGTCAAACTCTTCCTCGTCGAGCTGGCGGACACCGGCGGCATCGCCCGCATCGTCAGCTTCATCGGCGTCGGCATCCTGCTGCTCATCGTCAGCTACATCGCCCCGGCTCCCGGCAAAGATACGGAAGAAGAGGCTTGACGTATGCCACACGCGGGATAAACCTGAGTTTGTGCACAATACATGCATTAACGACCTTTCTTGCCAATGCGGGCTATTCCAGCCCTACGGAAAGGGGGAACGCCTTGCTTTCAAGGTGATGTGTGCATTCACAACTATTATCTGGGCAGTATTATCATGCGATAATTGATTACAGAGTTATATTTCTGAGGCGGTTGCCTTATTGCTGATATAAAAATATCGGTGTGGGAATCAAACTTGGAAAAGATATTGAATTAAACCATTGCCCATAATGGTAAATATTAGATGCTTAGGGCAATAAACAGAGGATTTTTATGACAGTGAGAATTTTTCTTAATTCGGAAATTAATCAGCCTGCGTCTGAAAGCGCACTATTTCATATCATTCCTGTGCCATATGAGAAAACGGTCAGCTATGGTGGCGGTACAGCGGAAGGGCCAGCGGCCATTATTGAAGCTTCCGACCAGCTGGAAACTTACGATCAATTGCATGGTGAACCCTATTGCGTCGGCATTTATACGGAAGAAGCGGTCGATTGCCGGGGGGAGGCAGGTGATATTCTTGCCCGCATCCGCGCACGTACCCGTACTGTAGCCGAAAGCGGCAACCTGCCGTTTGTGCTCGGTGGCGAACATACCGTGAGTTATGGCGCGGTGATGGGGGTGGTGGATGCCTTCCCCGGCGAACGCATTGGTGTGGTGCAGTTCGATGCCCATGCTGACCTGCGCGAAAGCTATGAAGGCAGTATCTGGAGCCATGCCTGCGTGATGAAGCGTTTGGTGGATGAAGGGCTGCCACTGTGCCAGATTGGTGTGCGTGCGCTGAGTTTGGATGAACAGGCGGTACGTCACGAATTTCCGGCGCAAATTACTGCTCACGATGCGCGCGTAATCTGTCGCCCGCCGCAACACAATCTGCGTCTGCCGGAAAACTTTCCGCAGAAGATCTACATCACCGTTGATATTGACGGCCTGGACGGTGCATTGATGCCGGCAACTGGCACCCCAGTGCCAGGCGGACTTGGCTGGTGGCAGTTATTGGACTTGCTTGACAATATTGCGCAACAGCGGCAAATCGTGGGGTTGGATCTGGTAGAATTTGCCCCGATTCGCGGGCTGCATGTTTATGATTTCACAGCCGCCGATCTTGCTTACAAAATGATGGGTATTACCGCCCATTCCTTGGGAAAACTTTGATTAAGGAATAACGATGATTCATATTCTGATACTGATTGTTTTGGGTCTTGCCGCCTATCTTTTCCACAATTACCAGACATTCAATGATGCCTATATGCGCCCTTGGGTAGTTGAGCAGGTTAATTTTAATCGCGAGGCTGACCCACAAGCACTCTGTGATTTATTGTCACCTGATGTCGTCGTTAATATCACAGACGAATATACGCGCTATAAATATAGAATCATTGATGGCGGAAAAATGGAAGCATGCAAATACTTTGCTGACTCGGCAAAAAACTTCCAGAAACCACAAAAGGAAAAAAATGGTTATATATGGGATCGTTTATCTGAATACACCATTAATCACGAAGATTTATTCAAAGATTATGCTGATATAACCTTTGCTACTAGTGTGCAAAAAAATGTACCTGATCTGATTACTAAAGAAGGCGATATTCTTGTTGGGAGAACCACAACCCGGCTTACTGTAAAAAGCCCCATTTTTAAAGACAGTAAGATCACCAGCTATACGTTTAATCGCAAATTAGTGCAGGCAAATCTTGATAATTAATTATTGCGCCAACACGGCTACCTGCGCCGCGCGGATGGCAGCACCCAGAGCAGCGCCCTGATACTGCCTCGCCAGCGTATCCACCGATAACGCCCGCACCCGTTCGCGGGCGTTTTCAATGGCGGTATATATGGCGTCGTCCACCTGCATCAGGCGAGCAAGTATCAGCACATCACCAGCCTCGCGCAGGCTGTGGCAGGCTTTCAGAAGCGCCCAGCGCGCTTCGCCGGTGAGTTCTGCCCACATCTGCACACTGGTGCCATAAGTAGCTACCAGCGCCAGCCAATACACAAACCGCTTCGGCAGCGGCAGCGTTTCCTGCAAACCCGTCCGCGCTGCCGCGCAGTCTTCCTCCTGTAACCACCGCGCGAGGCGCTGCTCAGGTGCATTGGTAACCGCGACAGCCGTCTGCAAACGGGCATTCATCGCCGCAAGCTGGGCGTCACCAATCGAGATTCCCAGCACATCCAGCGCGCCAACCATCTGCAAACCAATGAAGAACTGCTGCGGCGCAGGCGAGGCTAACGCCTTCTCGCATTCCGCCCACACCCGCTCCGCGCTCAAATGGCGCAATTCGCCCGCTGCCACCATCTCCCGACACAAATCCAGCGTCTCTTCGGCAATCACGAATCCCAGTGGCGCGAAGCGTGCCCAAAAACGCATCAGGCGCAGTACCCGCAGCGGATCTTCGACGAATGCGGGCGAAACATGGCGCAGTCGTCGTGCCGCCAAATCCGCCTGCCCGCCGTAAGGGTCAATCACCCGCCCGTCCGCATCCATCGCCATGGCATTGATGGACAAATCGCGGCGCAACAAATCCGCTTCCAGCGACACATCCGGCGCGAAATAAAAAGCGAAGCCCTGATGCCCCGGGCCGGATTTACGCTCCTGCCGCGCCAGCGCATATTCCTCGCCCGAATCGGGATGCAAAAACACCGGAAAATCCCGCCCGACTTGGCGAAAACCCTGTGTCAGCAATGCCTCCGCTGTCGCACCAACGACCACCCAATCGCGATCCTGCACCGGCAAACCCAGCAACTTGTCGCGCACTGCCCCGCCGACCAGAAAAAATTCCATCACATCCTCCCGCGACAGCGCCGCAAAAACAAAAGAAAACAAACAACTGCGTATAATAAAGGCAAATCCAACCCATTAAAAAACATGCCCCTACACATCCGACACATCGGTATCGTCGGTAAATACGGCGCCGTGCGCGTTGATGACACCATCGCCCGCCTTATCGCCGCCCTCACCGCGCGAGGCCTCACCTACACCCTCGACCGCGACACCGCCCCGCCGCAATACCAAAACGACCCTGCCGCCCTGCCCATTACAGACTGGGGGGACGTAGATCTTTGCATCGTCGTCGGCGGTGACGGCACCTTCCTCTACGCCGGACGTGCCCTTATCGCGCGGCAAATCCCGCTTATCGGTATCCACACCGGCCGCCTCGGCTTCCTCACCGACCTCACCCTCGCCGATATCGACAGCGGACTCAATCACATCCTCTCCGGCGCCTACCACCGCGAAGAGCGTCACACCCTGCACGTCACCGTGGACACCCGCGACGGCAGCTACGAACACACTGCCATCAACGACGCCGTCATCCACAGCAGCAAAGCGCGCATGATTGAGCTAGACGTGTACACCCACGCACGCCACCTCAGCCACTACCGCGCCGACGGCCTCATCATCGCCACCCCGACCGGCTCGACCGCCTACGCCCTGGCTGCCGGCGGCCCCATCATCGAACCCAACCTGCCGGTCAGCCTGGTCGTTCCCATCTGCCCGCACACCCTTACCCAGCGCCCCGTCGTCATAGACGCCGCCAGCCCCATCACCATCACCCCCTGCGGCAGCGGCGCCCACCTCAGCATCGACGGCCAGCAACAGCACCGCCTGCACCCCAAAGACCGCATCACCATCCGCGCCGGCATCCCCCTGCCCGTGCTGCACCCCGCCGACTACCACTTTCAGGACCGCTTGCGCGCCAAACTGAACTGGGGCGTCGCCCCCGAAGACAGCCAGCCCAAATAACGCCAAGCGGGATAACCACGCGCCTACCTACCCCAGAACCCCATGCTCGAACAACTCACCATCGACCAAATCGCCATCATCGCCCACAGCGACATCCGCTTCCGCCCCGGCTACAACGTCCTCACCGGCGAAACCGGCGCGGGCAAAAGCATCCTCATTGATGCCCTCGGTCTCGTCCTCGGCGAGCGCGCCGACGCCAGCCACATCCGCCACGGCGCAGAACGCGCGACCGTCAGCGCCACCTTTACCCACCTCAGCCCCGCCATCTGCCAACCCCTGGCAGAAGACGCCCTTGACGACCCCGACAACCCCGGACAAATCCACATCCGCCGCAGCCTGCGTGACGGCGGCAGCAAAGCCTGGGCGAACGACCAGAACATTACCGGCGCCAGACTCAAAACCCTCGCGGCCACACTCGTCAACATCCACGGCCAGCACAGCAACCAGGCGCTGCTCAAAAACGACGAACAGCGCCGCCGCCTCGACCGCTACGGCGGACATCACGACCAGCTTGCCGCCTGCGCCGAAGCCTACCGCCACTGGCAGACCCTCGAAAAACAACAACAGGACTGGCAACAAAACCGCGCCGCGCAAGAAGAACGCCTGGCCCTGCTCGCCTACCAGCTTGAAGAAATCGAGAACATCGCGCCGCAGCCGGACGAATTCAGCACCCTGGCCGAGCGGCAAAGCCTGCTTGCCGCCGCCGACGAAATCCTCGGCAAAGGCAGCCAACTCAGCGCCCAACTGAGCGAAAGCGACCACAACCTGAAAACCGCCCTGCGCCAGGCCCTGCGCGAAGCCAACCACCTCGCCACCACCAGCCACACCTTCCAGGAAACCGCCGAACTGCTCGAACAGGCCGTCGTTTACCTCGACGAAGCCAGCGACGCCCTCAACAAACAACTGAACAAAATCGAACACGACCCCGAAGCCCTGGCCGCCGTCGAAGAACGCATGAGCGCCCTGCACAGCCTCGCGCGCAAACACCATTGCGACCCCGCTGACCTGCCTGCGCACTGGCAAAAACTCGCCGACGAACACGCGGCACTGGCCGCAGAAAACGAAGACGGCAGCCAACTCGCCGCCGCCTGCCAGGCTGCCGAAACCGCCTACCGCGAACGCGCCGCCGCCCTCAGCGCCGCGCGCCAGCAGGCTGCACCCAAACTCGCGCACGAAGTCGAACACTGGATCCGCCAGCTCGGCATGAACAAAGCCACCTTTACCATCGACATCGCCCCTGCCGCGCGCCCAGCCACGCACGGCACGGACGACATCACCTACACCCTCTGCGCCAACCCCGGCCAGACCCTGCAACCGCTGGCGAAAGTTGCCTCCGGCGGCGAACTCTCGCGCGTCAGCCTTGCCATCGAAGTCGCCTGCCTCGACGAAGCCCCAACCCCGACCGTCATCTTCGACG
>CAURDG010000076.1:0-7165 GCA_963523555.1 uncultured Cardiobacterium sp. | reverse complement strand
AGGCCGCCAAGCGGGATAAACACTGGGTTCGTGAAAGGCCGCCAAGCGGGATAAATACTGGACTCGTGAAAGGCCGCCAAGCGGGATAAACACTGGGTTCGTTCAGCCGGATTTTTGCGATTCCTTCGTATGCATCGTGTTTTCTTGTGTTGTTTTGCTGTTTGTTTTCGAGGCGCTTATGTTGGGAGTAGTAAAATGCCGTCTTGTATCCACATTTTGAGGTTTGCATGGAAACCATCTTTGCCACGGCGATTACCCTGTTTCTCATCATGGACCCGCTCGGAAACGTGCCGGTGTTCCTCGTTGTCCTCTCCCCGGTTAAGGAAGAACGGCGGCGGCGCATCATCCTGCGCGAACTGTTGATCGCGCTCGCGGTGATGCTGATTTTTCTCCTCGCGGGTCCGTCGATGTTGCGCGCCATCGGGGTTTCCCGCGAAGCCGTAGCAATCGCCGGCGGCCTGGTGCTGATGATTATCGCCATCCGCATGATTTTCCCGCTGCGTGGCAGCTCGGTCATGGGCGATGACGACACGGACGGCGAGCCGCTGATTGTGCCGCTGGCCGTGCCGCTTCTCGCCGGACCATCGCTACTCGCCACCCTGATGCTGCGCGCGGGTCAGGGGGATTTGTGGCGCCACACCCTGCCGGCACTGCTGCTCGCTTGGGCGGCATCGGCGCTGATTCTGCTTTCTTCGCCGTTTTTGTACCGCATCTTCGGCAATCGCGGCCTGAAAGCGATGGAGCGGCTGATGGGGATGGTGCTCATCTGTATTTCCGTACAGATGCTGCTGAACGCGTTTGCCCATATTCTCCACTGAACCATACAATACGCGGCTTTTCTGCTATCTGGAGGCCGCTTTGCACGCTTTATCCCCTACGACTCGCTCGGAATTTGTCCGTGGCATCCGCGAAAGCGGGCCGCTGCTCATTGGTCTTTTGCCGTTTGCCCTGATTCTCGGCATGCAGGGCGGGCAGAAGGGCATGAGCTGGCTGGAAATGCTCTTGATGACCGGCATGAATTTCGCCGGCGGTTCGGAGTTCGCCGCCGTCAACGCTTGGGTGCATCCGCTGCCGATTGCCCTGATTGCCGGGATGACGCTGATGATTAATTCCCGCCACATCCTGATGGGCGCGGCGCTGGCACCCTATCTGCGCCATCTGCCGATGAAAAAAATCCTGCCGGCGCTGTTTTTCATGTGCGACGAAAGCTGGGCGATGGGCATGGCGGAGGCGCAGAAGCGGCGCACATTGGGACTCTCGGCAGCGTTCAACCTGCCTTATTACGCCGGGGTGTGCTTCATCCTCTACACGACCTGGATTTCGTTTGCCGCCTGCGGCGCGGCGCTGGGGCCGAAACTGGGCGATGTCGCCGCCTGGGGCTTCGGCATGGCCTTTCCGGCGGTATTTCTGGTGCTGATTCGCGGTATGTGGCGCGGGGTCAGGCCTGCCCTGCCGTGGCTGGTGAGCCTGATTGTCGCCGCTGTGGTGTATCGCGTGTTCGGCGGTGCGTGGTATGTGCCGGCGGGCGCAGTAGCAGGGCTCGCCACTGCCTGGCTGATGGGCGCGGAAGCGGAGGCGGCATGATGGCGCTCGATTCTTTCCTGCTCTTCCTCGCCATGCTGACGGCGACGTATTCCACCCGTCTCATCGGCTTTTTTGCCCTGCGCAAGCGCACACTGAGCAAGCGGGCAACGGCGGTGATGGAAGCGGCGCCGGGCTGCGTGCTGATTGCGGTAATTGCGCCGTATTTCGTCTCCGACAAACCGCAGGAGGTCATCGCCATTCTCTTGACCACACTCGCCGCCAGCCGCTTTGCCATGCTGCCGACAGTGCTGGTGGGCGTCGTTTCAGCAGGGGTGTTGGGGCACTGGCTGTCATAGGCGCAGTTTGCTTTTTTATGCGTTTAACCAGCTTTCGTCCAAGCGGGGGTTTTTACGCAGTGCTTTGCCGTGTTCGTCAATGACGGCATGCCATTCTTGCGCCATATGCAGGGTGATATCCGCCATGAGCGGCATGCATTCAGCGCGCAGGGCACTGTATGTCGTGGCCGTGCTGAGGCCTAACCGCTGGAACAGGCGCAGGGCGTAGGTGTCAGCGATAAAGACTTTGCGCTCAAAGATGTAGAGCAGCATGGCATCTGCCGTTTCCTGCCCCACGCCTTTGAGGGTTAGCAATTCAGCACGCAGGGTATCGGTCGGCACTGCGGCAAAGGTTTCGAGCATGCCGCCTTTCCCCGCAAACCATGTCATCAGATTTTTGATGTACGCACTCTTCTGTTTGTAAAAACCGGCAGGGCGGATGCGTGTTTGCAATTCTTCTTCCGGCAGGGTGAGCAAGGCGTCCAGCGTCAGTACGTCAGCAAGTCCTGTCAGCGCTTTTTCCACGTTCGCCTGTGTAGTTTGCTGGATGAGGATCATCGATACCCAGTCGGCGAGGCGGTTCTCGCTGTTCCACCACTGCTGCTCGCCGTAATGTGCGCGCAGCCGTTCCAGGGTGGTGGTAATGCGTCTGGCAGTTGTCATGTCGGACATTTGCTTTTAAGCGAGAGGGCTATGAAAAAAGCCCCGTTTGCACGGGGCTCATGTCAGCGGGAAGCCGTAGCGCGTTCATGAATAACTGTGCGCGCACCAACGTAGCGTTTTTTCCAGTAACCCTGGTCAATGCGGGTAATTTCCACGTTTTTGCCGGGTGAGGGAGCATGCAGCATCCGCTGGTTGCCGAGGTAGATGCCAACATGGTTAATATTGCCGTTACCACGATGGAAGAAAACAAGGTCGCCAGGCTTGGGTTCGCGGACCGGCAGCAGGGCATGAAATTGCGCGCTGCTATTGCGCGGCAGGCGGAAGCCCTGTTTGGCAAAGACATGCTGCACGAAACCAGAGCAGTCAAAGCCCGTTTTGGCGCTAGTGCCACCATAGCGATAGGGGGTGCCGAGTAGTTTTTTGCCATCATCCACTATGTGGAAGCGGGTTTTCTCCCCTACGCCGGGGAAGAGACGTTTTTTTGGGATAGCGGCGTGTTTGTCGCTTTTCAGGCTTTCCAGTTCGATACCGTGGGCAAGTGAGGCGGTTTCGCGCGGGATACTGCTGCATCCACCGAGCATCAACGCGAAGACGCCAAAAAAGGTTTCTTTTTTCATAAGGTTGCGTGTTTTTATTACAGGATGTTTACCGCTAAGGGGCAAAAACCGGCGCACTATACGGAATGGTAATTTCCTGCGTCAATGTGGAAACGTCTCAAATCTCGCATGGCTGAGGATATTTTTACGCCGGGATTTGTGGAGAAACGGTATTTAGCGGCGCAGTTGCTGCATGTCTTGCAGGTATTCCTGTGACAAACGTATGCGACACAGCAACTCGGCATTGCCTTCGCTTTCCAGGCGGCAACGTGCGCCACGATAGTTTTTGAAATGTTGCAGGGTCTCATCCCAGGTGGCATCACCTGTATGGCGCTGATGCAGTTGTTCAATGCCGCTATCTAACTGTGTCAGCGCGAGAAAGGCGCAGCTTTCCAGCGCCCCATCAGGGTTGCCGCTTTTGCGCAGACAATCTTGCAAATAGGCTGGTGGCTGCGGCGGCAATACAGGGGAGGTAGTAAACGGATCATGTCCGCTGACAGCTTCGGCGTAGCGCAGCATCAGCCAGAATAGGGAAGCATCAAACATTGTGTTTCTCCGAAGGGTAATGATGAAGGATGGCGGCTTAGAGGGGTTTTTCTGCCCAGAATTGTTTGATGACGTCTGCGACGGCGGCGGGCTCGTCCATATGCAAATGGTGGCCGCCGTCCAGGCGGACGACGCGGATATCCTGGGTCAGGCGGTAGCGGTCGGGCAGGTAATGCCAGTGCGCGGTAAAGCCGCTGTGGCCTTCAATCATCAAGACCGGCGCGGTGATGCGCGGGATGAATTCTTGCACTTGTTCTTCGGAGAGCATCATCGGCTGCCACACGGTGAGGCGTTTGTCGCTGATGAAGCGGTAGCCGGCGGCCTCGTGGTTGAGGTTGCGCCGTACCAGGCGTTCGGCGCTCTCCGGCTTCATTTCGCCGGCCTTGATGCGTGCGGCGATGAGCGGGGCGAGGTCCTGGTAGTAGCGGTTACTGCGCGGGTTCATGTAGTCCATGGTCAGCAGGCGTTCGCGCATCCGCTCTGGCAGGTCGTTGTGGTTGGAGACGTAGGGCGTGCCGTAGCATTCGATGCAGACGAGGCGGCTGATGCGGTCGTAGAAGGTGCCGGCCACCATGCTGGCGACTGCCGCGCCGAGGGAATGACAGACGAAGTCGATTTTGTCGATGCCGAGGGCGTCAGCGGCGAACATGGCGTCGCGCATATGGTCGGTAAAGTGGTAGCCCGCGCCGAGCGGGCGGTGCGCGCTGCGGCCATGCCCGGCAAATTCAAGCGCGATGAGCGAGGTGTTGTCGTCGATGAGGTAGGGCGCGAGCGGAGCAAAGCTGGCGGCGTTATCAAGCCAGCCGTGCAGGGCGAGGACGATGTGTTCGCCTTCGCCCCAGCGCTGGCCGGCGAGGCGGATGTGGGGCAGGTCGATGCAGATTTCGCGGGGGGTGATGGGGTGGGTCATGGTGGGGTGGGATTAGCCAAAGATTTCCGCATGGGTATTCAGGCGGGCCAGTTCGAGGATATCGCCGCTGATACGGTAGATCAGCAGCAGGTCGTTTTTGATGTGGCAATCACGAAAGCCCTGCCAATCGCCGCTAAGTGGGTGATCTTTGTATTTGGCGGGCAGGGGCAGCCGGTTTTGCAGGCAGTACATGACTTCAATGTATTCGGGTGAGACGAGTAGCGCGTCAATGATTTTACGGATTTCGCGTCGATACTGTTTGGATGCTTCAATCTTTATCGCTGCTCTCTTGTAGCAATGACAAGTGGAAAGCTTCCAACGTTTCGTAGTGTTTTCCCTCTCCGCGCACGAGTTCGGCGATGGCGGCGGCGGTCGTGGCATTGGGTTGTTCGTCTGTGTCCGGCGGACGGTCGTCCCCGGCAATTTGTCGGAGTTTTGCCACGGCTTCTTTTGCATTAGCGGTTTCGATGGTTTCTCCTTCCCCACGAACGAGTTCGGCGATGGCAGTGGCGGTCGTGGCGTTGGGCTGTTCGTCCACCTCTGGCAACTGGCCGCTGTCGGCGATTTGTTGCAGCAGATGATTGAGTATTTGCGCCGGAGTTTTGCCGTGCTGGCGGATGATGGTGAAGGCTTTGTTTTTGGTTTGGGTTGGGATGTGGAAGGTGTAGGCGGTGCTGTGCATGGCGGGCTCCTTACGGGCAGGGGTTGCTGATTTCCGCATGGATGGCGTTGATGGCGGCGAGGGTGTCGTCGCTGAGGGTGATGTCGGCGCTGGCGATGTTTTCCGCGAGTTGTTCCAGGCTGGTGGCGCCGATGATGTTGCTGGTGACGAAGGGGCGGCTGGTAACAAAAGCCAGCGCAAGTTGGGCGAGGCTGATGCCGGCAGCTTCTGCCACGGCGGCGTAGCGCTCGACGGCGGCAAAACCCTGCGGCTTGGTGTAGCGGGTGAAGCGGCTGTATTTGGCGATGCGCCAGTCCTGATGCCAGGGCAGGCGGCGGTATTTGCCGGAGAGCAGGCCGAAGGCCAGCGGCGAGTAAGCGAGCAGGCCGATGTGTTCGCGCAGCGATATTTCGGCGAGGCCGACTTCGTAGCTGCGGTTCAGGAGGTTGTAGGGGTTTTGTACGGAGACGGCGCGGGTTTTGCCGCTGAGGGCAGATTCGTGCAGATGCGTCATCACGCCCCACGGGGTTTCGTTGGAGAGGCCGTAGCTGCGGATTTTCCCCGCTTGCACGAGTTCGTCCAGCGCGGCGACGGTTTCGGCGATGGGCGTCAGGTCGGCGGGGTCGTCGAGGTGGTTGAGGCCGAGGGTGCCGAAGTAGTTGACGCGGCGTTCCGGCCAGTGCAGCTGGTAGAGGTCGAGGTAGTCGGTGTGCAGGCGGGCGAGCGAGGCGTCGCAGGCGGCGTGGATTTGCGCACGGGTGAAGCGTGAACCGCCGCGTATGTAGTCCTGGCCGTCGTTGCCGCGCGAGGGACCGGCGATTTTGCTGGCGAGGATAATGTCGTCGCGTTTGCCGCGTTTGGCGAGCCAGCTGCCGATGTATTGTTCGGTGCGGGTGTAGGTTTCGCGGCAGGGCGGCACGGGGTACATTTCGGCGGTGTCGATGAAGTTCACGCCGTGCGCGCTGGCGTAGTCAAGCTGGGCGTGGGCTTCGGCTTCCGTGTTCTGTTCGCCGAAGGTCATGGTGCCGAGGCAGATGGCGCTGACGCGGATGTCGGTGTTGCCGAGCGGGCGGTATTCCATGGGGTGCTCCTGTTGGGATGGGAAAGGGCGCTACTTTACTCTTCTTTGGTCAGAGTTAGACAGTCAGCGAAGCAAGAGAAGCATTGGTTTCGCGCCAAGCGGGACAAATACTGGGCTTGCGGGAAGGGCAGGGCACCAAGCGGGATAAACACAGGGTTTGCAGGAGGGCAGGGCGCCAAGCGGGACAAACACTGGGCTTGCGGGAAGGGCAGGGCGCCAAGCGGGACAAACACTGGGCTTGCGGGAAGGACTGGCCGCAAAGCTTTGCCGCTGGCCATAGCATCGCGCCAAGCCGAAATGCCCCAGCGGTGGCAGGTTTTCGCGCAGGCCGGCAAATGCCTGCCTATCCCCGCGCATGTGCGGCAACAGCAACAGGCAGTAGCGCGCGGTGGCATATCCCGCATCTGCTGTCGCCTGATAGACACCAAGTGAAAGCATCGCCCTGCCGCCATCACCCACACGGGCGCTTCTTGGGCAGCAATATGACGCAACCCCTGCGCGGCGGCGCCTTCGCCCAGGATTATGCCCGCCTGATAGGAATCACGCGGGTTTTTACTGGCAGCAAAAGCGCGCTGACAGGCCGCGACATCAGCCTTCATGGCGGCCACATCCGTATAGAGCGGGGCGATTAGCGAAACGGCACATCGGCCGGACACAGCGGGACGATCGCATCTGCACTCGCCCACTCACAACGCCGCGCATCATCATCAGCAGCAAACGCCGCATGACCGGCCAACTGGACAAATAACCATAAATAGCGCATGAAATGCCTTAATGAGTGAAGAGGCAGATAGCTTGTTGGCCGATAACCTTCCTGATCCGGCCATGATTGCCGCCTTAATCCCTTTG
>CAURDG010000075.1:0-7246 GCA_963523555.1 uncultured Cardiobacterium sp. | reverse complement strand
AATCTTGGCAAACGATTAAGAGGATCCGGAACATGAAATACCTATGGCTTGGTATCACCACCGCACTTTTTTTGAGCGGATGCAGCGTCTATGGCGACGGGCAGGCGCCGGTCGTGAACCGCAACACCCAATACGGACAGCAGCCTGCCTTTGGCGGGCAGATGCCGCCGCAGGACGGCGGTTTTGGTTTTAACAACCAGGGCGGCGGTTTCAACAATATGGCGCTCGGCGGGCAGTCACCTGTTCATCCGCAGCAGGCGCGGCAGCAGCCGCCGATGCGGCCGCCGGTGAATCAGCCCCCAGTAAATCAGCCGATGGTGCAGCAGCCGAATATGCCGGTTAATCCGCCGCAGCCTGTCGGGCAGACGCAGGTGCAGGCGGCCAGCCCGTATCAGCCCGCTGCTCCGACCATCAAGGCTGCGGCGAACGCCAATAATCCCGCTACGCCGCCGAAGACGCCGCAGGAACCTGGGGTGGTTGCGGTGCGCGAGGCGGTGAAAGAAGCGCCGAAGACGGCGGCGAATACACCTGCTACGCCGCCCGCTGATAACAAGCGCCAGGCGCTGCGCCCGAATAGCGGCGATGTGAATGTTGGTGCGCCGAGCACTCCGGCGGTTGCCGATAACAAAGCCGTCGCCAGTGCCCAGCCTGCTGCCAAGGCCGAAGGCGAGACCGCCGTATCTGCGCTGTTGAAGAAGGCCTCCGGTGCACTCGGCAAGGGTGATCTGGATGGCGCTGCCGCTTATCTGGAAAACGCGCAGCGGCTTGATCCGAAGAACAGCAAAATCCTCTACGACATCGCCAATATCCGCTACCACCAGGGACGCTACAAAGAAGCGGAAAGCATGGCCAGCCGCGCCGTGCAGACCGGCGGCAACAATGCGATGTTGAAGAAGTCGTGGTCGCTGATTTCCAATTCGCGTAACAAGCTGGGTGACAGTCAGGGCGCGGTACAGGCCGCTACCAAAGCCGCTTCTTACTGATTTGAGCGATATTTCCGCCCTGTTTGCGGCAGGCGGCGCCCTGAGCGGTGCCGTCAGCGGTTATCAGCCGCGTCAGGGGCAACAGGAACTGGCCGAAGCCGTCGCCGACAATTTGTCGCGCGACGGCATTTTGTTGGCTGAAGCGGGTACCGGCACGGGTAAGACATTTGCCTATTTGCTGCCGCTTCTGGCCTCCGGCCGCAAGGGGCTGGTGTCCACCGCCACGCGCAATTTGCAGGAACAGATTTACGGCAAGGATTTGCCGCTGGTGCGCAAGGTGCTGGGCAGCGTGTCCCGCGTTGCGCTGCTGAAAGGGCGGCGCAATTATCTCTGCCACCATCACTATCACCAGTATCTTGATGATGACTGCACGACGGCGGCGGACAAGCGGCAGCGTCGCGCCATCGAGCATTTTTTTGATACGACGGCTGACGGCGATCTGGTCGGCCTGAAAGAAGTGGCGGAAGACGCGCCGGTGCTGGCGCGCATCACCTCGACGATTGAGAACTGCCTTGGCCGCGACTGCGCGTTTTACGAAGAATGCTATTTGCAGAAGGCGCGGCAGAAGGCGAAGGAAGCGGATGTGGTGGTTATCAACCATCACCTGCTGCTGGCCGATTTCGCCCTGAAAAGCGAGGGATTTGCGGAAATCCTGCCGGATATTCAGGCATTTGTGATTGACGAAGCGCACCATCTGCCGCAGACCGCTATCCATTTTCTCGGCGACCGTTTTTCGGCGCGGCAACTGCTCGGTTTCATCAACGATGGTGAACACGCCGCCTTGCAGGAAGCGCCGGATGCGCTGGAACTGCGCGAATGCCTGCGCGATTTGAAGCTGCAAAACAGCAAAATCCTGCTGACGGTGCGCCAACCGGCAGAAACGCGGCTGGACGAAGAACAACTCGCTGCCCTCCCTGATTTCTGGATGGAACTGCGCCGCCTCGCCGAGCTGCTCGCCCGCTTTCAGAGCCAGCTCAACACGCAGAAGATGCGCGGCAAGCTGCTCGCCCACCTCTACGGACGTGGGCAGGATTTGCAAAAGCTGATTGCCGCCTTCCTCGCGCAGGCGCCTGTCGCTGAGGATGAAAACGCCGCCAAGCGGGATAACCATGCGCTTCAGGATGAGAACGCCGCCAAGCGGGACAACCACGCGCTTCAGGATGAAGACGCCGTCGGGCAAGATAACGACGCAGCGCAGGACGAATTCCCCGGCAGCGAACCCACTCCCCGCGCCGTCTGGCTGGATGTCGGCCCGCGTCACTACACCCTCTACTCGGTGCCGGTGAATGCCGCCGGCCGCTTCGCCACCTGGATTGCGAACAGCAACGCCAGCTGGGCGTTTCTCTCGGCGACGCTGGCGGTGAACGGCAACTTCGCGCATTACGCGCGCGAACTCGGCCTGCGTGACTACCAGTCCCTGCTGCTCGCCAGCCCCTTCGACTTCCGCCATCAGGCATTGCTCTACCATCCCGAAGGCCTGCCCGATCCGAACCATCCGCAATATAACGACGCGCTGATTCAAGCCGTCCTGCCCGTGCTGGCGCGCAGCAAAGGCCGCGCCTTCCTGCTCTTTACCAGCTACCGCGCCATGCACGACGCCGAACGCGCCCTGCAAGACAGCGGTTATCACCTGCTGGTGCAGGGGCGGGCGGGGAAGAACGCCCTGCTCGCCGATTTCCGCCGCCACGACAATGCCGTATTGCTGGCGACATCGAGCTTCTGGGAAGGCGTGGACGTGCGCGGCGATCGCTTGGTCTGCGTCGTCATCGACAAACTGCCCTTTACCGCGCCGAACGACCCCGTCGCCCGCGCCCGCCACCGCCTGCTCACTGACAAAGGCCTGTCGCCCTTCATCCACGACACCCTGCCGCAGGCCATCATCACCCTCAAACAGGGCGTCGGCCGCCTTATCCGCGACCGGGGCGACTACGGCGTCCTCGTCCTCGCCGACCCGCGCCTGACCCGCAAAAACTACGGCGCCACCTTCCTCAACAGCCTGCCGCCCATGACCAAAACGCGTAAAATAGAAGTCATCGACCGCTTCTTCGCTTACCACGAAAACAACAACGGAAAACCGCATGAACCTGCCGACCAGACACAGCACCCTGCTCGCCCTTGATACCTCTGGCCCCGCCTGCTCCGTCGCCGTGCAACACGGTGGCGCGGCCAGCCAGGCCTACGAAATCGAAGCCCAACAACACACGCGCGAGCTGCTGCCGCTTATCGACAAACTCCTGCAAAAAAACGGCCTGGAAAAAACCGCCATCCAGGGCATCATCCTGAGCGCCGGGCCCGGCGCCTTCACCGGCCTGCGCATCGGCGCGGCAGTCGCTACCGGCCTCGCCACCGCCTGGGGCGTGCCACTCCTGCCCATCTCCTCGCTTGCCCTGCTCGCCGCCACCATCCGCCGCCACAGCGGTGCGGAGAAAATCCTCGCGGTGATGGACGCGCGCATGGGCGAAGTCTATGCCGGCCTGTACGAAAACGGCGTCTGCACCGGTGCTGACCGTGTCTGCCCGCCGCAAGACATCCCCGCCGACTGGTTTGACGGCGCCCTCGTCGCCGGCGCGGGCACCGTCTATGCCGAACACTTCCCGGCTGACGCCAACGTCGCCGAAGACAATTACCTCCCCGAAGCCATCGACGCCTTCACCCTCATCGACAGCGCCGACTGGCAGCCGCCACAACAAGGCGTCGAACTGCACTACCTGCGTAACGAAGTCGTCCAGCCCCAGCCATGACCACACCCTTTACCGCCGACCACACCAGCCGCCTCACCGTCCGCATTGGCGACATCAACTACGGCGGCCACCTCGGCCACGACCGCCTCATCACCCTGCTGCACCAGGCGCGCATCGAGCTGCTGCACGCCCTCGGCGCGATGGAAACCGACTGCTTCGGCGCGGGGCTCATCATGCGCCACCTGACCTGCGACTATCGCGGCGAAGCCTTTCTGAACGACACTCTCGACATCGCCATGCGCGTGGACAACCTGCGCAACGCCGCCTACACCCTGCAATACAGCGTAACCTGCCAAGGCCGCCCCATTGCGACCGCTGCCGTCGAAATGGTTGCCTACGACTACCAGCGCCACAAAATCATCGCCCTGCCGCCCGCCTTTGCGGACGCGCTGCACCGCCGCCGCGAGAACCACCATGACCAATAACAACAGCGTTTCCCTCATCCGCAAAGCCATCATCCTGCTGACCGTCCTCATCGTCCTGGTCGTCTTCCTCATCATCTTCCAGTTCACCGATATCGCCTTCCGCGTGTGGGACCGCATCCAGCACACCCCGCCCGCCTTCATCGCCATCTACCTCACCATCGTTGCCCTCATCGCTGCCATCGGCCTCGGCCTCATCTGGAAAATCTGGACCGTTGGCCGCAAGCGGCGCGGGCAGGGCAGCACAACCGCCGCCGAAAAAAAACGCCATACCCTCGAAGAACTGCAAGCGCGTGCCGCCGCCGCCCGCGCCCAGGGGGTGGACGTCTCCGCCATCGAAGCCGAACTCGCCGCCATCGAAGCCGAGCCGCAAGAACTCGAACTCGCCTTCTTCGGCAAAATCAGCACCGGCAAAAGCTCGCTCATCCAGACCCTGCTGCCGAACGCCAGCGTTGATACCTCCATCATCGGCGGCTCCACCACCGCCATTGAGCGCTACCACTACGAAAACAACCGGGGCCTCAGCCTGACCCTGCTTGACATGCCCGGCACCCACCAGGCGGGGGCGGACGGCACCCTGGACCGCGAAGTCATGACCGCTGCGCGCCGCGTGCACATCGTCGCCTACGTCATCGACCAGGACCTCACCGAAAGCGACATCATCTCCATCCTGCGCCTGCATGCCTTCGACAAACCCATGCTCGTCGTCCTCAACAAAACCAACCTCTACACCGCAGACGAACTCGCCGAACTCAAAACCCGCATCAAAAGCCGCCTGCCCGACGGCGTCAACTACATCGCCTGCGCTAGCGCCTACCGCCAGAAAATTCAGCGCATCGCCGCCGACGGCAGCGCGACCTGGGAAGAAGAATACCGGGGCGGCGACATCGCGCCGCTCCTGCAAACCATCGCGCAAATGACCACCGCGCGCGGCACCCTCACCGCGCGCAACCGCGAAGCCCTCTTGAGCCTCGCCCACGAAAACCTCAACCATCGTCTGAGCCACTACCGCCGCGAACGCGGCGAAGCCCTCGTCAAAAACTATGCGCGCAAAGCCATGCTCGGCGGCGTCGCCGCCGTCGGCCCCGGTACCGACATCCTCATCCAGGGCTACCTCGGCATGGACATGTTGAAACACCTCACCCGCCTCTACGACATCCCCGCGCGCGACATCGACCTGCAAACCCTTGTCGAAGCCGCGAGCAGCAAAGTCAAAACCCAACTCACCATCATCCTCGCGCTCGCCGGCAACGTCTGCAAAGCCTTCCCCGGCATCGGCACCGTCATCGGCGGTGCCTCCCACGCCGTCGCCTACGGCCTCATCTTCGAAAGCCTTGGCCGCGCCACCCTGCAAGCACTCGAAAGCGGCAGCGACAACATCAACACCCAGCACATCATCCAAAACTTCGAGGAACAACTGCACAATGAACTGGAAACGCGGGCGCAAAACCTCGTCCGACTCGCCATCGGCCGCGACAAACAAAGCTGATCAGCACCTCGAAAAAGCCCGCGACAGCCTCACCGCACTGCTTGAAGACAACCGCCTGCCGGAAGATGCCCGCGCCCGCTTGGGAGAAGACTACCGCCAACTGCAACGCCTGCTCGACAAACTCGAAAAAGGCCACGTCCACGTTGCCGCCTATGGCCGCGTCAGCGTCGGCAAATCCGCCCTCTTAAACGCGCTGGCCGGGCGCGACGTCTTCGCCACTAGCGTCCTGCACGGCAAAACCCGCCACAGCGAACAAACCCTCTGGCAAGAATACGACAGCGGCGGCGTGTACCTCATCGATACCCCCGGTATCGACGAAATCAACGGCCAGGAACGCGCCAAACTCGCTGCCCACGTCGCCCGCCAGGCTGACGCCGTCCTCTTCGTCGTCGATGGCGACATGACCCGTGCCGAATACGAAGCCCTGCTGCAACTGCACGAAAAAACCCAGCCGCTCATCCTCGTCCACAACAAGGCCGACCGCCTGAGCGACGCCGACCATGCCACCCTGCACAAACACCTCATCCGCCGCACCGCCGGCATCATCCCAGCCGAGCGCATCGTCTCCGCCAGCGCCCGCCCCGAAGCCTACCGGCAAATCCGCATGGACGCCGACGGACACGAGACGGAAACCACCGTCCGCCCCGAACCCGACATCGCTGCATTAAAAAGCGTCCTCTGGCAACTCCTCGAAGCCGATGGCAAAAGCTACGCCGCGCTGAATGCCAGCGTCTTCGCCGGAAAACTCTCCGAACGCGTTGGCCGCGAAATCATCGCTGCGCGCAAACATCTCGCCGACCACATCATCCGCCAATACGCGCTTATCAAAGCCGTCGGCGTCGCAGTAAATCCCATCCCCGCCGTGGACCTGCTTGCCCTCGCCGCAGACGCCAGCATGGTCGTGCACCTCTCGCGCACCTACGGCATCGACATCACCCGCCATCAGGCGGGCGAACTCGTGCGCACCATCGCCGTACAAACCGGTGTGCTGATGGGTGCGGTGTACGGCGTGCAGGCACTCTCCTCACTGCTCAAAGGCCTCACCGCCGGCTTCTCCACCATCCTCACCGCCGGCGCGCAAGGCGCGGTGGCCTACTACGGCAGCTACGTCATCGGCAAAGCAGCCGAACACTACTTCGCACAAGGGGCGAGCTGGGGCGAAGCGGGCGCCAAACCCGTCATCGAAGAAATCATGCGCGACCTCGACAAAGACCGCCTGATGCAAGAAGCCAAGCAGAGCATCGCCCAATACCTGGGCAAAAAAACAGAAGAAGAGTAGGGCAGTAGGGCAGGGCGGGGAAGCCAGGTTTTACCCCGCTTGACGCTAAAACGCGTGCAAGCGATCCCTTCCCCCACTTGCGGGGGAAGGTGGCCGAAGGCCGGAAGGGGGGCAAAATAACGGCATTTCTCCCGTTTGGTGGCACCCCAAACCCGAAAAGTGCATGCAAAACCCTCGCCTGCCTTTGATTGTCCGGACATACGACGGGTAACAATTACCCCGCCCCAACCAACGGAGGCTCCCATGCCCTGGAAAACCCAAAGCGCAAAAGAACAACGCATATAGCTAAGATGTTTATTTTTTCATACAGGAGAATGATTATGGCCTACTCT
>CAURDG010000074.1:0-7310 GCA_963523555.1 uncultured Cardiobacterium sp. | reverse complement strand
CCGCTTGGCGGCCGTTTAGTTACGCTGGTTTTATCTGCTGCCCACCCGGCGATTGCTGCGTCATTCGCCCGCAGGCAACGCTTGGGGCATTAACAGGTGTTGCAGGGCGAAGCGCAGATGTGCCTGTTTGAGGGTGAGTTGCGGTTTTTGGCGGTAGTAGTTGGTGAGGCTGTTGTGCAGGCTTTGCCGGTAGGGATACGCGAGGCGGCGCAGTGTGTCGCCGTGGCGACAGAGTTGCAGGCTGCTGGCGGATGTGCCGGTGTTGAGGGGTTGCCATGCGGGCGCTTGGCTGAGTGCCGGCCCCGTCGTCAGCAAGCGCTGGTAGGTGCTTTGTGGGTTGGGGTCATCGGGATCGTCGGCGGCAAGGTAGTTGTAGAGGTAGGCGATGGCGGTTTCGTGGGCGCGGTAGTCGTCGTTATTGTCGGGGATGCAGGTAGCGCGCCAGGCGAGGTAGGCGGTGTGTTCGTAGCGGCTGAGTTCGCCGTCGTGCTGGATGAGGCGGCGGATTATCGGGTCAAGGTAGCGTTTGGTGGCAATGTTGAAGTTCAGCGCGGCGCGGCTCAGGTAGGCGATGAGGGCAAGGCGCTGCAGCGGGTCGCTTTGTTCGATGGTGCTGTAGGCCCGGCGGCAGGCTGTTTGCATGGCTTCAGGCAGGAGGGCGGCTTTTTCGAGTTCGGCATAGGCCGCGCCGCTGTGGTAGGCGAAGTAGGCAAGCAGGGCGGCTACGGGATCGTCAGGGGCGGGTTGCAGCTTGGCGGCAAGGAGGCGGTCATAGGTGGCTGGCGGGTAGCTGGGGTTGGGTTCGGGCAGCGGCGCGATGGGTTGCAGGGGTGCGGCAGCACGGTTGTTGCGGCAGGCGTCAATGTTGCTCAGGATGGCGCGCAGTTCGGCGCCGCTGATGTTGCCGCCGCCCCAGGTTTTGATGCGCTCGCGCAGGGTGGGATGGGTTTGCAGGCGTCGCCAGCCGGGGCGGCGGTAGTCGATGAAGTAGATGTGGGCGCGGTCAAGCGGCGAGCGACGTGGATGGATGCCATGGGTGTGCAGGGCGTAGGCTTTTTTCAGGGCACCGACGAGGGCGCTGCTGTCGCGGGTGTATTGCACGGCGCGGGCGTCCGCCATTTCTTCACGGTGCCGGGCGAAGGCCGCTTGCAGGAGACGGCCATAGAGGTAGAGGATGCTGCTGCTGGTGACGAGGTTTGTTTCATCGTCGGTCATGCGCAGGATTTGTCTGCCGCCCCTGACTTCGGGGGTGTAAAGGTGTTCTTCGCCACGTCGTCCGCCACCGTTGCTGTAATAGCAGGAAAGCATGGCGGTGAGGCGGTTGTAGAGAACGGGGTCGCCGTTTTCGATGTGGCCGAATTCGTGGGCGAGGACGGCTTGCAGTTCGTCGCGGCTGAGGTTGTCGAGTGCTCCCTGGCTGACGGCAAGGGCAAGGTCGCCGTTTGTGTCGCTGAGGGCGAAGGCGTTGATGCTGTGGTCGTCGCGCAGGACGTAGGCGTCGGGGTCGTCGATGTCGGCAGCGAGGCTGAGTTCGGCGATAAGGTTGGTGTAGCGGCGTTCTGCCGGGTCGTTATTGGGGCAGGCAGGGGTGGCACCGAGGTACGCCGCCTGTTCGTCCACTGTCATGGCATCCAGAGTGCGCCGCATGGTGTGGTAAGCGGTGAGGATGCGGGAGGTGGGATAGAGCGCCGCGACCAGGCTGATGATGACCGGCATGGCAAGAAAACCGATGACTCCGCCGCTGGCGATGATGGGGTGGGGGGACTTGCCGAGGGTGACAAGGCCGATAAGCGGCAGGAAGAAGACCGAGGTGTAGCCAAGATGGGCCAGCAGCAGGCTCAACCAGAAAGCGAGTTGCAGGCGGCGGCTGGCACGCTTGGCGCGGCGGTGTTTGTCGTGAAAGCGGGTGGGCATGGCGGTCTCGTGGTAGGTGAGCAGGTGGAGTATAGCGGAGGGTACCGTCTGCAACGCCGCCTATTAGAATCCCGCCAAGCGAGATGGATACTGAGCTTGCCAAGCGGGCATGGTTGCCCGTTTTTGCTTGCCGTCAGTGTGCACAGCGCCGCTATGTGCATGAGCAGGCGGGATTCGTTGTGTTATTTGTCGGTGCGGGCGTTGGGCGGGGTGTAAGGGACAAGGCCATCAATGGCTTGTAGCAGGGTATGGATAGGCGTATCGCTGATTTCTTTTTCCAGTTTTTTCAGTTTTTCACGCTCTTCGGGCGGGGAGAGGGTTTCCAGTTTGGCAAGGTTTTCGGCGAAACGGGCGCGGGCGAAGTTTTCCTGATCAGCAGGCGTCTGCCGGCTTTGTGCCGCTTTCATGAAGAGGTAAGCGGCGAGGTTGTTATTACCGTTGTCCGGCACACCCTGGGCACGGGCGTAATGCAGCCCCAGTTCGTAAAGCGCCTGGGCGTCGTCTTGCAATGCCGCCTGCCGTAGCCAGTACACGGATTGCACATCATCTTTTGCCGTGCCATCGCCACTGCCGTACATCTGCCCGAGCAGGCGCTGTGCCTGCACATCGCCCTGTGTCGCGGCGATGCGGTAGTAGCCGAGGGCCTTGCTGTAATCGTGCTGCTTGTCGTTGCAGAGAGCGACATTTGCCGCGCCTTTTGTACCGCCCATTTTTTGGTAGGACGCTTCCATCATGCGGCAGCCTTTTTCGATGTCTTGGCGAACGCCACGCCCTTCCATATAACCGATACCGCCGTTATTGAGCGCTTTGGGGTGACCTTGCGCGGCGGCTTTGTCGAACCACAGCATGGCGTTTGCCCAATCGTCCTGGTGCATGTAGTAACGCCCAACAAGGAATTGTGCCTCGGCATCGCCGCCCTCGGCCTGCTGCATGAGGGCGGCATCCGGCGGCACTTCGGCAGCGGCGGTAAGGGTGATGAGGGTCAGACAGAGGGTGAGTAGGGGTTTGTGCATGTTGGGATCCGTTTGGGTTGGGGGATGAATGGGGCTATGGTTACAGGTTAGAAAAATTGGTGTTCCAGCAACCACAGCGGTTTGATAATAAGTGTATTAATCGGCGCGAGTAGGGTATCAAGCGGCAACCACGACAAACTGGGTAACCAACCTCGGCTTGCCAGCCAGCCATAGCAGACACCCGATAATCCGATGAGCAACAATCGTCGGGCCAGCCGCAGGAATGGCTCGTAACTGCGGGGGCGTTGACGATAAGGATGGGGAAGATGGCGGCGACGCCATAATACTGCTATTGCACTGGCTATAGTCGCGATAAGGCCTATTTCCAACAACAGCTTCGATAAATGCCAACTTAGACGGAATAACCCTTGCCAAAACCCGTGGTGGGCAGCGTTTTCGATGATGGCCTCACTAACGAAAAATGCGTAATAAAGCAAGGGTAAGCCCGCCATTTGCCAAACCCAAAAATCATAACGTGGAGACAAGCCGTTGGTAATAAATGTTAATTGGGTGCTGAACTGCTCGGCAAACTGCGGACTGATGTAACCGTGGCAGGCTTTGGTTACCGCTGTTGCAAATGTTTCGCCCCGCTCGCCTGCTTGCGCCATCTGTCGCAATGCTTCATCTAGCACTGGCTGCTTGATATAACGCTGAAAAAAGACTTGGGCATGATGATGTCGCAGTGGTCGCGACGGTGCGATATGGCAAAAATCCCATAGACGCTTTCCCAAACGTGAACGGGGGCGGTAGGGCTTGGGTATTGTTTGCTGCAAATAAGTCAACTCGTCAGCGAAGAGGTCATCGAAAAAGGGTGGGCGGATATAGGGATAAGGCGGGTTACCAAATGCCTCGCAAACATAGCCTTTCCCCAGCAAACTGAAAGGTTGCCGCAGACTCGGAGTAAAACCCTGATAGCCAAAATGTGCGGTTTTTTCGCTTTCTTTCCACGTTTTGAGTTCGAAGGGAATGCGACTGGCTGTGAATGTCAGGGGTTCTTGCTCAAGCAGCGCGGTGAGTGCCTCGGCGCTAAAAGCATCACTTACGGCAAAGTGCGGGGCGGGGACAGCTGTAACGCTGATCATGCGACAACGGGTGAAAAAGCCTGCGCCATTGCAGCTATCGCAACGCACTTCTCCACTACCGTAGCAGTTAAAGCAGGTGCAGTAGCCACTGCCAGAGCACCCCCAACAGGTTTTTCTGACGCTGTAACTGTCCCCGCGATGATCAGTTTCATATTCTTCGTAGTAGCCGCTGCCGCCGCAACTGCTACATAACTCTGTACCATCACCACCACAATGCGAGCAACGGACTTTGCCGTGTCCACCGCATTTATCGCATTCTTCGCAAACAGAAAATAGCGGAAATTCATGGATGGTTTGTGTTGTTGCTCGTGGCAGAAAGTCGGCACCTGCCGCTACGACTCCGGCAAGAAAATCACGGCGTAGGGCGCGATTGGTTTGCGCTTGTTGCTGTAATGCTTCGCTGTGTGCAGCAAAAGCTGCTTCATCATCGCCAAAATGATGGTTGGCCTGTCCCATTGAACCGCTATTGACGATGTCTGTCGTTTCCGCTTGAAACGCCCAATCCAATTGCAGGCGGATGGTTGCCATTTGTAGCGTCGCCACCCCCGCCTTCAAATCATCAGCCTGGACTTGATTCCCGTTAATCAGAGTGCGTAATGCTGATACAAGCAAGGTTGAAAGACTGGTGACATCTGGGCCAATTTGCTCTGATAGCGATTTCATAGATTTTTCCCAACATTATGCATCCATACACCTTTCTATCTATGCGGCAACGGGTTTTGAACTTCCTGTATCGCCCTGACTTTTTCTTCCCCTGCCTGCGGGGCAAGGGCGAGAGCGACGGCGTGGCCGCCGGCGATGGTCGTCTGGTAAAAGACTTTGTGCATCAGGGCCTCGCGGCGGATGGAGTAGCTGTCAGCGATAGCTTTTTTGCCGGCGGTGGTGTTGATGATCATGGCGATGTCGCCGTTGATGATGTGGTCAACGATGTGCGGGCGGCCTTGTGCCACTTTGTTGACTTGTTCGCAGGCGATGCCACGTTTGGCGAAGTGTTGTGCGGTGCCGCCGGTCGCGACGATGCGGAAGCCAGCGGCAATCAGCAGGCGGGCGACTTCGCAGGCTTTGTCTTTGTCTTCATCTTTGACGGAGATGAAGACGGTACCGCCAGGGTTGGGCAGGCGTTCGCCCGCGCCGCGCATGGCTTTGTGGAAGGCTTCGGCGAAGGTGGCGCCAAGACCCATGACTTCGCCGGTAGATTTCATTTCCGGGCCCAGAATGGGGTCAACGTTGTTGAATTTGGCAAAGGGAAAGACGGCTTCTTTGACGGCAAAGAGGGTCGGGCGGATGTCGCCCGTAATGCCCTGCGCAGCAAGGGTTTGCCCGGCCATGCAGCGCGCGGCGATTTTGGCGAGTGGCCGGCCTGTTGCTTTGGAGACGAAGGGCACGGTGCGTGAGGCACGCGGGTTCACTTCGAGGATGTAGATGTCATCACCTTTCACCGCGAATTGGGCGTTCATCAGGCCGATGACACCGAGGGCGCGGGCAAGCGCTTTGGCCTGGGTTTCGATGCGGGTGCAGATGTCCGGGGCGAGGCGGTAGGCGGGCAGGGAACAGGCGCTATCGCCGGAATGCACGCCTGCTTCTTCGATGTGTTCCATCAGCCCACCGATAATGGTGGTTTCGCCGTCGCAGATAACGTCGATATCGACTTCGATGGCGTCATTGAGGAAGCGGTCAAGGAGGATGGGGGCATCCGGCGAGACGTGCAGCGCGTCTTTCATGTAATTGGCGAGATCGGCGTCGTTGTGGACGATATCCATGGCGCGGCCACCCAAGACGTATGACGGGCGCACCACCAGCGGGTAGCCGATTTCCTGCGCTTTGGCAATGGCTTCTTCAGTGCTGCTCGCGGTGCGGTTCGGCGGTTGCAGGAGGTGCAGGTCGTTGACGAGTTGCTGGAAGCGTTCGCGATCTTCGGCGCGGTCAATGGCGTCCGGCGGGGTGCCGATGATGGGGATGCCTGCTGCTTCGAGCGCGCGCGCCAGTTTAAGCGGGGTTTGCCCGCCGTATTGGACGATAACGCCATCCGGCTGTTCGATGCGGGCAATTTCCAGCACGTCTTCGAGGGTGAGCGGTTCGAAGTAAAGACGGTCGGCGGTGTCAAAGTCGGTGGAGACGGTTTCCGGGTTGCAGTTCACCATGATGGTTTCGATGCCGTCTGCGCGCAGGGCAAGAGCAGCGTGGACGCAGCAGTAGTCAAATTCGATGCCCTGGCCGATACGGTTCGGCCCGCCGCCCAAGATCATGATTTTGCGGTTGCCACTCGGCGCCGCTTCGCAGAAGCGTTCGTAGGTGGAATAGAGGTAAGCGGTCTGGCTGGCGAACTCGGCAGCACAGGAATCGACGCGTTTATATACAGGGTGGATGCCGTGCTGCTCGCGCAGGGCGCGGATGTCGGCTTCCTTGCCATTGCCGCAGGCGGCGAGAAAAGCGTCGGAAAATCCGGCGCGTTTGTATGCGTAGAGCCGCTCGGCGTCATCCAGATAAGAGATACCCTGCTCACGCAATGGCGTTTCCAGCTCGACCAGTTCGGCGATTTGCGCGAGGAACCACGGGTCAATCGCGCTTAATTGATACAACTCTGCCACGCTGTATCCCTGACGCAGTGCTTCAGCGACGTAAAACAGCCGCTTCGGCGTCGGCGTGGCAACTGCCTGCTCGATATCGTCCACTGCCGAGGGACGATCCAGCCCACTGTGGCCATTTTCCAGCCCGCGCAGTGCCTTGTTCAGCGATTCTTTGAAGGTGCGGCCAATCGCCATAACCTCGCCGACGGAACGCATCTGTGTGTTCAGGCGGTTATCCGTCTGCTTGAACTTGGCAAAATCAAAACGCGGGATTTTGGTGACCACATAATCAATGGCAGGCTCGAACGACGCCGGTGTAGCGCCGCCGGTGATTTCATTTTTTAATTCATCCAGCGTATAGCCGACAGCAAGACGAGCCGCGACTGAGGCAATCGGGAAGCCCGTTGCTTTTGAGGCGAGTGCGGACGAACGCGATACACGCGGATTCATCTCAATGACAATGACGCGACCATCACGCGGATTGATGGCGAACTGCACATTCGAGCCGCCCGTTTCCACACCAATCTTGCGCAAAATGGCGATGGAAGCATCCCGCAGCGCCTGATACTCCTTGTCCGTGAGCGTCTGCGCGGGCGCGACTGTAATCGAATCACCGGTATGCACGCCCATCGGATCCAGATTCTCAATCGAGCAGACGATAATGGCGTTATCCGCCTTATCGCGCACCACCTCCATCTCAAACTCCTTCCAGCCGAGCAGCGACTCCTCCAAAA
>CAURDG010000073.1:0-7362 GCA_963523555.1 uncultured Cardiobacterium sp. | reverse complement strand
TAAGCAGGAGGAGGGTGATGAGGGTCAGCAGGATGCGCTTGACAAGGCGGCGCCAGCGGCGGGGACGGCGCGGGGCAGGGACGGGGGCTTGGTCGGCTGTGGTCGGGGTGGTCATGGTTATTCTGGGTTCGGGTGGGCTGGAAAGCCCGTGGTTATGGCCGTTCCAGACAGGACTGACACGGTATCGGCTTGCGGCCTGGTGTCATCCCTATTGAAATGGCCGTATCTCGTTTGCCGGCTATAGTTTTTTGCCGTTATCGAGCATATTCAGGGTGTCTATTGCATTCTGGTTTTTCTGTGCAGCGGATTTTTCTAGCCATTCGCGCGCTTTGGCAAGATCTTTAGCGGTGTCTTCACCGGTGGCATAGAGGTAGCCAAGGCGGAATTGGGCATCAGCATTGCCTTGCATGGCAGCTTTTTCCCACCACTCTTTGGCTTTGGCACTGTCCTTGGCGACGCCATAGCCTTCCAGGTACATCACACCAAGGTTAACTGCTGCATCAACAGCTCCTTGGGCAGCCGCTTTTTCCAGCCATTCACGCGCCCTGACATAGTCTTTTTTGCCACCTTTACCTTCGAGATACAGCAATCCCAGCCCGCTTTGCGCCACGCGATTTCCTTGGGCAGCAGCTTTTTCAAGCCATTCACGCGCCTTGCCGTAGTCCGTGCTGACCCCCTGTCCCTTAAGGTAGAACCAGCCAAGAACGGTTTGCGAGTTGGCATAGCCTTGGGTAGCGGCTTTTTCGTACCACATGATGGCTTGACCGCTGTCCTGAACGACGCCCAACCCTTTTAGGTACATCCGGGCAAGAAGGTGTTGCGCCTCGGGATAGCCCGCCTGCGCCAGGGATTCGTATTTTTGGTAGGCGGTGCTGTAATCGCGCTGCTCGTAGGCAGCATTGGCGGCAGCAAGTTCCGTCTGCATTTCCTGGTCACTGAGGGCATGGGCACCTGCGGTGATGAGGGCTAGCAGGATGAGGAAGGTTTTTTTCATGATTGTTCCTCTTCAGGTTTGTAGTTTTAGCGGGGAATCCGCGTGGTTGTCTCGCTTGACGGGGTTTTAATCCTGTTGGCGCGAAATGCCCTTTCCCACTGTATGAGTCGGAGGCATGGGTAACAGTGTGCAAGGATATGGGTAACCGCCGAAGGATAGTCTATCAGGCTTTATTCAGTTCAAATTTCTTCACAAACGGGTGAAAAATTCAGGGCAAAAAACTGTCTGTCCCAACCATTGGTCGCAAGGCAACCAGCTGGTCCGCCAAGCGGCGTAAATACTGGTCCCGGCAAAAATAGAAACCCGCTTGGGGCGGGTCAGTCATCAATGCGGCAGGCTGTCAGCGATGGCCTGGGCGAGTTGTTGCACTGCGGTGGCGGTCGCAGCGACGAGGCTGTCCGGATCGGTTGCGGTAAGCGGTATCAGGCGGCGATATTCGTGGTTATCTGGTTTGTCGCCGTCGCGGCGGGTGTTCTGCCACTGCGCGCTGAGGCGGTATTGTTTGGCCTGCACGTCGGCGATGAGTTCGCGGATTTGCAGGTCGATGAGGATGTCCGGGCGGTTGTTTTCGCCGAGCGGGTAGGTGTAGATGCGGCTGTTGCCGGTAGCGTTCGCGAGTTGCTGGCGCAAGACGTCGCGCAGGTTGTCCTGGAAGGGGTAGATCCAGTGGTGGCTTTTGTCGAGGGTGATGCGCCCCGCCCCGTCGTAGTAGGTGAGGTATTCGTTTTCGTAGTAGGGCGGCAGTTCGGTGAAGCGGATGGCGGTCGGGGTGCCCTGGCGTTGCAGGGCGTCCGTGATTTCCGGACGCAGGCTGTGGTAGGTATCCGGCACGCCGCCGCAGGCGGTAAGCAGCAGGGCGAGGGTAAGGAGCAGGGTGTGGCGCATGTTTATTCTCCCATGATGAGGACGTTTGGTTTGTCGTCGATTTTGCGCATGACGCCGTTGATGCTTTTCATGCTTTGCTGGACGGTTTTCAGGGTTTCTTGCAGGGTGTAGTAGAGGTTGCTTTCCGGACCGATGCCATACAGGGTTTTTTCCAGTTGTTTGCCGAGGGTTTTCAGTTGCTGGTCGAATTGTTTGAGGGCGCGGTCGGTGCTGTCGCCGGCTTTTTGTACGCTGGCCAAGGTGCGATCGAGTTGTTTCAGGGTTTTATCGAGGCTCGTACCGAGGCCTTTCACCGCCTGGGTATCGAGCGCTTTTTTCAGCGCGGCGGTGGCGTCTTTGGTGTTTTCGCCGATTTCTTCCAGCGGCAGTTTCTTGACGGTGGCAACGATGGCGCCAAGGTCGTCGGTGAGTTTGCTGATGCCGCCGGGGCGTGAGGGCAGGACAAGGTAGTTGCTGTAAGCGTCTTTGCGGAAGCCGCCTTTTTCGTCCGGGTACTGGTTCAGGGTGATGATTTTTTCGCCGGTGATGAGGTTGCCGTTGTCCAGTGTCGCTTGCAGGCCGCCTTTGACGAGTTCGGCGATGATGTTGCGGTTTTCGCTGCCTTCCGGTTTGTTGACGCGTTCGATGCGTTCCGGCTCGATTTCAATGAGTACGGGCACGGCGGCTTTGTTGGTTTTTTCGTCGTAAAGCAGGTGGACTTCGACGACGGCGCCGATGACGATGCCGCTGAAGTAGATAGCCGCGCCGGGGTTCAGGCCGCGCGTGTCGTCGAAATAGACGACGTAGTACTCTTTGCGGAATCCGGTACGCTCGGTGGTGGCGCGCTCGTTCGGGTAGAGCGTGTAGGCCGCGCCGTCTTCTGCGGGAGTATCGTTAGTGTTAAGGGTCGTCGGGGTGCTGAAGGTGATGCCGCCGCGTATCAGCGTTTCCAGGGACTGCATTTCGATGTTGGCACCGTTTGCGCCCATGTTGAAGGTGATGCCGCTCACGTTCCAGAAGCGGGTGTTGGTGGTGATGAGTTTGTCGTAAGGCGCATGGATGAAGGCAGTGAGGGTGATGTGGTCGTAGCGCTCGCTGAAATGGATTTGTTCGATTTGTCCGACGCTGATGCCCCGGTAGTAGATGGCGGTGCCAACGCTGATGCCTTCGGTGCTGTCGGTTTTGAGGCGGATGCGCAAGCCTTCTTCGTCATTCTGGATTTGCGGCGCTTCTTCGAGGGCGACAAAGTGGTTAGCGCGCTCTTCTTCTTTACCCGGACTGACGGCGATGTAGTTGCCGGAGATGAGGGTGCCGAGGCCAGTGATGCCGCCGGTGCTGATTTGCGGTTTAACGACCCAGAACTGGCTGTCTTTTTTCAAGAGCGCTTCGGCGGTGCGCTGCATTTGCGCGGTCACAATGATTTGTTTGAGGTCGTGCGAGAGGTCGATGCGGGTGATGGTGCCGACTTCGAGGTCTTTGTAGCGGATTTTGGTTTTGCCCGCGTCCAGTCCTTCGGCGCTGGTGAAGGCGATGCGGATGACGGGGCCGATTTGGCTGAGGTGCGAGTAGGCGAGCCACAGGCCGATGCCGAGGGCGATGACGGGCAGGAGCCAAAGGTAGCTCAGTCGGTTACGGGCGATTTCGGGTTCTTGCATGGTTGTTTCCGGTAGTTGTCCCAAAGGAGGCGGATGTCGTAGGTTTCGGTCGCCAGCATGGTGAAGATAACGACGGCGGCGAAGGCGAAGATGCCAGGCGCAGGGTTGATTTGCGCGAAGCGGCCATGCACCAGGGCGCCAAGCAGGGCGACGACGAAGACGTCAATCATCGACCAGCGGCCGACGAAGTGGATGAAGCGATAGAGTCGGGTTTGCAGGCGCGGCGGACGGCGCGGGGTTTGCCCCGAAAGGAGGTAGAGCAGCACGGCGATTTTGAAGAAGGGGGTGAAGACGCTGGCCAGGAAGATGACCAGCGCGATGCCGTAGGATCCGTGGTGCCAGAGCAGGGCGATGCTGCTCATGATGGTGTCTGCCTGCGGCGGCTGGGTGAGGTATGTGGTGTTGGTAATCGGCAGCAGGTTGGCGGGAAAAAAGAGGATGATGGCGGTCGCGAGGTAAGCCCAGGTGCGGCTGTAACTCGCGGGTTTGCGGCGGTGCAGATGACCGTGGCAGTGCGGACAGCGTGTGGCGGGTGCGGTGGTAACGGTGGCACAGTCAAGGCAGAGGAGGAGGTTGTGCGCGCTCGCGGTGTTGTCAGTAGTCATAGTCATGGCGGTTTTCTTCCGGTTCGTAAGCGAGGAAGACGGCGTCGCTCAGGTCAAAGCTGAGGGTGACGAAAACGGAGCAGAACATCAGCGCGCAAAATGCCCAAAAGCCTGGCTCAAAGGTGACACTGGCGAGTTGCAGGATTTTGACGAGGGTGACGATGACGCCGATGAGATAGACTTCAAGCATATTCCACGGCGCCATATGCGTCATCCAGTGCAGGAAGTTGTGCGAGATGTCGTTCAGGAAGCGGTAACGGAAGCTGACGATGACCCACAGCACGGCAAGCAGGTACCACAGCGGCATGACGATGATGAGCATGCAGACAATGACGCCAAGGACGTGCAAGTCGTTATCAAACAGCGCCTTGATGCTGGAAAAAACGGAAATCGTGGTCGCATCCCCACCCATGCTGAGCGTGATGAAGGGAAAACTATTGGCGACGATGAAAAGGATAAGCGCCGTCAGCGCGTAGATGAAGGCTTTGCGGAAATCGGCGAGGCCGTCATCAATTTTGCTGCCGCAGTCGGTGCAGTAGGCGTTCTCGCCGGGGCGCAGGGCTTTGCGCTGATAGAGGGCGTCGCAGTAGGGGCAGACGAGCAGTTCGCGATGCAACATATTGCAGGGTCAAAAAATCCGGCACCCGTGAAGATGCCGGACGGTTGAAGGAGAAAGATTAGTTGCGGTTGAAGGCGCTGAGGATGTTCAACAGGCTGACAAAGATATTGAAAATATCCATGAAGAGATCCAGTGTCGCCGAAATGTAGTTGGTTTCTTCGCCTTCAATAATACGGCTGGTGTCATAGAGGACGTAGCCGGAGAAAATGACGAGGAAGGCGGCAGAAACAGCAACACTGAGTGCGGTCATGTGAAAGAACATAGCGCCAAGGCCGGCCAGGAAAGCTACGAGCAGACCCGTGAAAAGGAAGGCGCCGAGGAAGGTGAAGTTGGTACCGGTAAAGAGCACATAGGCGGACAGACCGAAGAAGATGATGCCAGTGCCGACCAGCGCTTTCACCACCACGCTGCCCATACCGTAGGCGACAAACAGGTTCAGAACATTGGCGATATAGAGACCAAGGAAGCCAGTCAGGGCAAAGAGCAATACGATACCGAGACCATTGGTACGGTTGGCACGAATGGCAATAGAGAGACCGACCAAAGCGACGATGGCAATAAGCGGATTGATACGACCAATGTTCATCAACATGCCAGCATACGCACACAGCGCGCTGAACAGCACGTTCATGCCGAGCAGAATGTAGGTTTGGCGCAGCACCTTGTTGCGCGCGAGGATGCCATCTTGCGAGATGGTTTCAATAGTACGGGGGTTCATGTGGTTCATGAGGACTCCTGATAGGTTGAGGGTTGAAAACAAAAAAGATTGTGGGGGAAGAACGGGGGAAAGTAAAGGGTAGAGCGCTTAACATTTGACCAGCGAACAGACGGCGATATCCCGCAGTTTGTCGCGTCCGCGCAACGCCTCGATTTCCATCAAAAACGCCGCGCCGATGACCTCGGCACCGAGGCTGCGCAGCAGCTCAATACAGGCGACCATGGTGCCGCCCGTAGCAAGCACATCATCGACCATCATCACCCGTACCCCTGATTTGACGTCATTCTTGTGAACTTCAAGGGTATCCTGCCCATATTCCAGATCAAACGTGATACGGCTGACCTCGCGCGGCAACTTACCCGGCTTGCGTAGCGGGATAAAACCAATCCCCAGACGTTGCGCGAGGGCGGCGGCAAAAATAAAACCGCGCGCTTCCGGACAGGCGAGTACATCGGGACGATGCCCGGCCTCTTCGCAAAACTGCGCCATCTCCTCAATTGCCGCCGAAAAACCGGGACCATCGGCAAGCAGCGGAGTGATGTCCTTGAAAATAATGCCGGCTTTCGGATAATCGGGAATATCCTTAATCAACGTGTGCCAAGACATAAAAATCCTTACAGAAAAAAGTGGAAGCCGCATTCTAGCAAAGGCTGCGGGCTTGCGTGCAGTCACGATAATCCCGACAATGCCGCGCCTTTTACACAACACACGACCATGCACATCTCTCGCATCCTGCGCCGGGACGACCTGACCCTGCAAACCCTCTATGAACACAACTACTGCCTCTTCCGCCTCATCCTGCCCGAACCGCCGCCGGATGACGACTGGTACGCCCTGCATGCTTCCGGCCGCCCCGCCGCCTACCTGCGCTGCCTCAGCCAAAGCCCCTACACCAGCGACTGGCAACTTGGTCACTACTACCCGCATAAAACACGACGCCGCTTCGCCCCCGACTACTGCATCCGTGTCTATCACGATGCCCGCCTCGCCGAAGCGCGGCTTGAGCTCAACCTGCCACTACGCGAACTGCGCGCCGCCAAACTTGCTCACAACCGGGCACTGGCCGAATGGCTGGACTACTGCCGCCGCCACCGCTACCGCCTGCATAACACCGCCCTCACCGCCCCGCTCAACATCGCATGACACATCACCGCCGCCTCATCCTCGCCGTTCTCGTTGCGCTCGGCCTCCTCACCCTCATCCCCGGCATCACCCTGCCGATGATGACCGTGAAAAAACTCGTCCTCGTTAAAAACACCTTCACCGTTCTCTCCGGCATCGGCGCGCTACTGGCCGACAAAACCTTCGGCCTCGGCCTGCTGCTGCTCGGCTTCAGCGTCATCTTCCCGCTTGGCAAATACGCGGTGATGGCAGCGTATCTCTACTACTACCCGCCTATCCCGGCAGCGCTTGCCCACTGGCAGCACTGGCTGGGCAAAATCGGCAAATTCTCCATGCTGGATGTCTTCGTCGTCGCACAAATGCTGATGATCCTGAAACTCGGCTGGCTGGTGGAAATACAAATTCACAGCGGCATCTACTGGTACAGCGTCACCGCCCTGCTCTCGCTCATCGCTGGCGTCTGGATCGAGCACGACATCAAGCAGCGAATGCGGAAAGCAGGCTGATGCACGATCGTGCGTTCCGTCCACTACAGCATGGACAACCATAAGGGAAACCGCCACCGCCAAGATGGCTAGTAAAAATACGGCATGAATAATTCCGCTTGCCGGGCCCAGTATTTACGCCGCTTGGCAGCCCCAGTGTTACGCCGCTTGGCGGGCCCAGTATTTACGCCGCTTGGCGGGCTCAGTATTTACGCCGCTTGACGGGCCCAGTATTTACGCCGCTTGGCGGGCCCAGTATTTACGCCGCTTGGCGGGCCCAGTATTTACGCCGCTTGGCGG
>CAURDG010000072.1:0-7398 GCA_963523555.1 uncultured Cardiobacterium sp. | reverse complement strand
TGGCGTCCAGGGTTTTGACGATGGAGAATTTTTCGATTTTGTCGTTGACCCGCGCTTTGCGCCGAATGCCGGCGGTGTCGATGAGGGTGAAACGGTCACCGGTGTCGTCTTCGTAGGGGATGGCGATGGCGTCGCGGGTGGTGCCGGCGACGGGGCTGGCGACGAGGCGTTCTTCGCCGATGAGGCGGTTGAGCAGGGTAGATTTGCCGGTGTTGGGGCGACCGATGACGGCAAGGGCGATGCTGTCGTCTGTGTTCTCGCCAACATCGTCCGGTTCACCGAATTGTTCGACATCAGGCAGTTCGTGCAGGCGGGCAATAATGCGCTCTGCCAGGCGGTTGATGCCGCGTCGGTGTTCTGCCGCAATCGCGAGGGTGTCGGCGATGCCGAGGGCGTAGAAGTCGGCAAGGATGAGGTCAGGATCGGCGAAATCGGTTTTGTTAACGGCGAGGATAACGGGCTTGTGGCTGCGCCGTAGTTCTTGCGCAATTTGTTCGTCCACGGCGGTAAGGCCATCACGTCCGTCCACGAGGAAGACGACGACATCAGCTTCGTTAACGGCAGCGCGCGCCTGTTGATCTACGCGGTAGTCGATTTGCGCTTCTTCTTCGCGCAGGAGGCCGCCGGTATCGATGATGCGGCAGGGCATATCCATGAGGCGCGCTTCGCCGTAGTTGCGGTCACGGGTGAGGCCGGGTGTGTCGGAGACGAGGCTGTCGCGGCTGCGGGTCAGGGCGTTAAACAGGGTCGATTTGCCGACGTTGGGGCGGCCGACCAGCGCCACCAGCGGTTTGCGCAGGGTGTTCATGGGGTGTCCTTGTGATTTTGTATGCTGTGTTGAGGGCGAATGGACGCGCCAAGTGAAAATCGGCGCGGTTTTACCGCGCCGTGAGAGATGCTTATTCGGGCCGGAAGTTGATGAGGTTGCCGTCTTTGAGTTGCCAGACGATGCTGTCGCGCTGAACGAGGGCGGGAACGTCAGCGGTGCTGGAGGCAAGGCGCTGCTGTCCGACGATGTTGCCGCTGGCGTCATCCAGCCAGTGCAGCCAGCCCTGGTAGTCGATGACGCCAACGCGTCCGTCCGGCAGGGTGAAGGGGGGCGAGAGGTAGCGCCCTTCGAGGCGGTCGTTTTTCCAGCGGATGCTGCCGTCGCGGCGGTTCAGGGCGATGACGTGGTCAATGTCACTGACGAGGTACACACCGTCGCGGCTGAGGGCGATGTCTTTTTGTGTAGAGGCTTGTTCTTGTCGCCACAGCGGTTGGCCTTGTTGCAGGTCAACGGCAAATAGCATGGACTGGTAGGCGGCGCCGTAGAGGACGCCGTCTGCAACTTGCGGGGTACTGTCCATATCCACCAGGCGGGCAACGGGGTTGCTGCCGGCGCTGTTGGCGATGCGCTGTTCAACGACAGGCAGGCCAGAACGCTGGTCAAGGACGACAAAGTAGCCATTGTCGGTGGTGAGGATGACGACTCCGCCGCCTACTACGGGTTCAGCGTTACCGCGCACGCTGAGAACCGGTTCTTTGATGCGGTAGCGCCACAGTTCGCTGCCATTGGCAGCATCGAAGGCGGTGAGAACGCCATCAATGCTGCGCGCAAAGACGAGACCGTCGGCAACAACCGGGGCGGCCAGCATCAGGCTGGATAGCGGTGCACGCCATTCGGTTTCGCCGTCTGCGGCAGAGAGCGCCAGCAGGTCGCCGTTGCTGGTGCCGAGGTAAACGTTGCGGCGATCCACAGCGACGCCAGCACTGATGTTGTTGCCAAGCTTTTGTTGCCAGGCGGTACTGCCGTCACTGTTGTAAGCATAGAGGCGACCATTGGCGGAGACCGCGTAGATACGTCCGCCCCAGATGGCGGGTTTGAGGGCAAGGCCTTCGTCTGCGCCACCGCTGCCGAGTTTGTGTTTCCACAACAGGGTGGCACCCGCGCTGCCGCTGGCAGCGGGCAGGGGTTTGGGCGCGGGACGGTTGTCCTTGCCGAGGAAGAAATCAGAGGTGGAAGAGCAGGCGCTCAGGACGAAGACGCCGGCGAGCAGCAGGGCGCTGCGGCGGGTGGTATTCATTGGCCGTTTCCTTCCAGTGCCAGGCGGGCTTGCAGGGCATTGATTTGCAGGGCAGTCGCCGGGGCAGGAGCAAGTTGCTGGCTGCGTTCGTAATCGGCCAGCGCATCTTTGCTTTTGCCCTGTTTGTCGTGAATATAGCCTTGCAGTGCTGCTGCCTGGGCGGCATAGGCGCTGTCGCGCAGTTGTTCGCTTTGTTGCAGGGCTTCGTCGTAGTTGCCTTGGGCGGCAAGCGTGAGGGCCAGTTGCCAGCGGGCACTTTGCGCCAGTAGTTCGTCTTTGCTGGCGGCCGCCAGTTTCAGCGCAGCCATCGCATCATCGTTTTTGTTTTTTTTGCGGTAGGCTCCGGCCATGTTCAATGCGGCCAGTTCGGCGATTTCCCCACCTTCTTTAAGCAGGCTGTCGTAAGCGCTCGCGGCGTCTTGCGGTTTGTTTTGTTCGAGAGCTTGCAGGATGGTGTCCAGCTGGGCCGATTCGTTGTTACGTTGCTCCGCCTGTTTGCCTTGCCAGTAACGGTAACCGCCGATAGCGCTGAGTCCGAGGACCAGACCAATGATGATGGTCAGGCCGTATTGTTGCAGCCATTCGCGGATAAGTTCGAGGGTTTCTTCGTCGGTTCTGTCGCTCATGGGATTTCCTTGTTGCGTGCTTCGAGGTAGGCGGGCAGGTCGGCAAGCGGCAGGATCTGCTGACTGCCGTCGCGCAAGTTTTTCAGGGCGGCGCTGTGCGTGGCCGCTTCATCGTCGCCGATGATGAGTGCATAGTGCGCTCCTTCCTGGTCGGCTTTGCGGATTTGCGTTTTCAGCGGCTGGATTTGGTTGTGGGCGACAACGCTGATATCGCGCGCGCGCAGGGTTTGCACCAGCGGCAGCAGCAAGCTGAGGTGGGCATCAGCGGTGGCGATGGCGTACACCAGCGGTTGCAGCATATGGAAGATGTCGCGCTGTTGTGCGAGCAATATGATGCGCTCGATGCCAAAGGCAAAGCCGGCTGCCGGGGTCGGTTTGCCGCCGAGTTGTTCGATGAGGCCGTCATAGCGGCCACCGGCGGTAACGGTGCCCTGGGCGCCAAGGGCATCGGTCGTCCACTCAAAGACGGTGTGACAATAGTAGTCAAGGCCGCGTACCAAGCGCGGATTACGCTGCCAGGCGATGCCGAGGGCATCCAGCAGTGCGCAGAGTTGCGCGAAGTGGTTGCGGCTGCCTTCGCCGAGATAGTCATCAAGGATAGGGGCGCCATCCAGCACTTGCTGCACACCAGCATTTTTGCTATCGAGGATACGCAGTGGATTGGTGGTGAGGCGACGGCGGCTATCTTCATCCAGGGCGTCGGTATGCTGTTGCAGATAGGCAACGAGTGCCTGCTGGAAGGCGTGGCGTTCTTCAGCAAGGCCGATGGTGTTGATTTCGAGTGTCAGCAGGTCAAGGATGTTCAGACGGCGGAAAAGGTCGGCGCAAAGGCTGATGAGTTCGGCGTCTTGTGCCGCGCCGGCAATGCCAAGTGCTTCAACACTCACTTGTGAGAATTGACGGCTGCGCCCTTTTTGCGGGCGTTCGTAACGGAACATCGGCCCTTCTGCGTATACGCGCTGCGGCTGTTGCAGTTTGCCGTGCTGGATCATCGCCCGCACCACGCCGGCAGTCGCTTCCGGGCGCAGGGTGATGCTTTCGTCGTTACGATCGGCGAAGGTGTACATCTCTTTGCTGACCACGTCGGTTTCTTCACCAACGGCACGTTTGAACAGGCCGGTTTGTTCAAGTAGCGGCAGTTGCAGCGGGTGATAGCCATAGCAGGCGAGAACACCGTGAATGCAGTCGTGCAGTTGTTGCAGATAATCGGCTTCCGGCGGGAAGATGTCATTCATCCCGCGCAGGGACTGGATTTGCGGTTTAGCCATTGGGGATATCTACGTTGAAGCGGCGGCCGGAATTTTTCTGCCGGTAGTTATCCAGCGGTTGTTCCTGACCGTTAATGAGCATGACAACGCCGTCTGGACGGCCAATGTTGAAGCTGTACGGCGCGCCATCCGCGGGCAGTTCGACTTTTTCACCCGGTTTGATAATGCGTGAGACCACGGATTTGCGTTTGCTATCCTGGATTTGTACCCAGCTTTCGGTCGAGAAGGTGAGCTGGATGCCGCGTGAGCCTTCGCTCGTTGCCGGGGCTGTGGCACTGTTATCGGTAGCAGGCGGGGTTTCGCTGCTGCCTGCCGTTGTCGCGGCGTTGGCAGGCGGGGTAATGCCGTTGATAACTTCAGGATTGACTGGTACGCCTTCCGGAGTGGTCGGCGGGACTTGCGGGTTACCGCCGACTTCCAGCACGATATCTTCGCTATTGTTACCGCCTGGCGGGGTCAGGACTTCGCCTTCTTGTTGTGTCGGCTGATTAAAGGCGCCGTTGATTTGCTTCATCAACCATGAATTGTTATCAAAGAGCTGGTAGAGCAGAAAGCCACCGACCAGCACAACCGGGATCAAAAGCAACCATGAACCAAGATAGCTGCGGCGATAGGAGCGGCTTTGGCTTTCAACGTTGGCAGCGCTCAGGCGCAGTTCCGGCGGCGGTTCACGCCCAATTTTGTTGAATGCCTGACCGACCGCAGCCTCATTCAGGCCGAGAAAGCGGGCATAGAGGCTGAGGTAGCCCCGAGTGAAAACCGGTGCACCAATTTCGCCAAAGCGGTTCTGTTCGAGTTTTTCAATGATTTCCTGACTGAGGTTGGACTGCATGGCGGCGGTGGCGATGGACAGTTCGCGTTTCATCCGTGCCGCCGAGAGGACAGCGCCAATGTCAAGAGTGCCTGTTGTGGTGGTTTTTTCGCTCATGGTCAGATCCCCAGCGATTGTGCCTGCGGTGTGTTCTTGTAATTGGCCCGCATGACGCGCACCAATTCTTCTTCCATGCGGCTATCGCCGCCTTTACGCGCCGCTTCGATGCCAATTTTCACGCTTTGCGGGCTGTAACCAACATAGGTGTGCACCACTTTCAGGTAACGCAGAGCGCCTGCGGCATCGCCTTTTTGCAGGGAGATTTCCGCCAGTGGCAAGAGGGCGCCTTCAGCCTGTGGATTAACGGCGACGGCCTGTTTGTAGGCGTTTTCCGCCTGCCCGGTCTGGTTACGGGCCGCCATGCAGTTACCTTCAGCAATGTAGGCTGCTGCCTTGAATTCGGCGTTGCGGGCGCGCATCTGGTTCAACAGTGTCTGCATTTCGCTGTCGCGCTCGAACTTACAGAGGAAGGTCGCGTAGTTAACGTGGCCAAGCAGGTACTCAGGATGGCTGCGAATGAGTTTTTGGTAAATCTGGTTGCCAGAGGAGATGTCGCGTGCTTCTTCGTAAAGCACGGCCAGGATGTTCCAGGCATCCGGCGGGTGCGAGTCGATTTCAATGGCGCGTTTCAGCTTAGGTTCGGCGAGGTCGTAACGCCCCATCTGCACGTATTTGGCACCCAGTTCGACGTAATCCTGATACGCCTGTTTGTAGTCGGTTTTCTTTTCGATGCGGGTGGGCAGATCATTGCTATCGTCGCTTTTGCTGCCGAAGCCGAAGCTGCTGCAGCCACCCAGCATGATAGCGGCAGCTAGGGCGCTGAATCGTGTGATGGTCTTTGTTTTCATAGGGTTTCCACCTCTTTTCTGGAAAGTTTGCGTTCACGGCGGCTGCGGTCTTTGACCTGTCCCACCAGCTGCCCGCAGGCAGCATCTATGTCTTCTCCGCGTGTTTTACGGATGGTTGCCACGTAACCGTTTTCGGTCAGATAGCGTTGGAATGCAAGGATATCGCCGCGTTTCGAGCATTCAAAGCGGCTGCCTGGAAAGGCATTGAAGGGGATGAGGTTGATTTTTCCCGGGATGCCACGCAGCAGTTCAACCAGCTGCCGCGCGTGTTCGAGGCTGTCGTTGACACCGCGCAGCATGACGTATTCCCAGGTCACACCACCGTGCTGACCGTTATGCTGCACGTATTGATGACAGGCATCAAGCAGGGCATCCAGTCCGTAGCGGGCATTGACCGGCACGATCTGATTGCGCAGTTCGTCGTTTGGTGCATGCAGCGAAACGGCGAGGCTGAGATCAGTCACTTCGCGCAAAGCGTGAATGGCGGGAACAATACCGGAAGTGCTGAGGGTGACACGCCGTTTTGAGAGGCCAAAGGCGTAGTCATCCATCATCAGGCGGGTAGCGGGCAGGACGTTATTGAAGTTGACCAAAGGTTCGCCCATACCCATCAGTACGACATTGGTGACGACGCGGTTGTTGCCGTGACGGTCGCAGTTGAGCATATTTTTGGCGAGCCAGACTTGCACGATAATTTCACCGCTGGTCAGGTTGCGGTTAAAACCTTCGTGAGCGGTTGAGCAGAACGGGCAGGCCAGCGCACAGCCTGCTTGTGAAGAGATGCAGAGGGTGCCGCGATCGTCTTCGGGGATGAAGACGGTTTCAATGCTGTTGCCGCAGTCGTAGCGGAAGACCCATTTGCGCGTACCATCGCTGGCAAGACGGTCGGCGATAACGGTAGGAAAACGCAGTTCGGCGGTGGCCTTCAACTTCTCGCGCAGCGGCTTGCTGAGATCGGTCATCGAGTCGAAATCCGTGACGCGTTCGTGGTAAATCCATTTCATCAGCTGCCGCGCGCGGAAGGGTTTTTCTCCCTGTTCGGCGAACCACGCCGTCAACGCTTCGCGGTCAAAGTCGAAAAGGTTGACTTTGTCGCTCATCAGCAGCACAGCTCGCGTTCGGCGAAGAAAAAGGCAATTTCGCGGGCGGCGTTTTCTGCACTATCCGAACCGTGCACGGCATTCTCGCTCTTGCTGCCGGCAAATTCGGCGCGCAAGGTGCCGGGAGCGGCTTCGGCGGGATCGGTCGCGCCCATCAGTTCACGGTAACGGGCGACGGCGTTATCACCGCGCAGCACCTGCACTAGGACGGGTCCAGAGGTCATGAAGGCGACCAGTTCGGCAAAAAAAGGACGTTCACGGTGAACGTCATAAAAGCGCGCAGCGTCATCGCGGCTGAGGCGCAACATTTTTGCCGCAACGATATCGAGTCCCCGTTGTTCGATGCGGGCGAGGATTGCCCCGGTATGGTGATTGCGCACGGCGTCGGGCTTAACGATGGATAGCGTCAATTGCACAGACATGGATGCTCCGTGAAGAATGTGTGAGGGTAAAAACGGGCGATATGGTAGCACATAAGGCATATAGTGGTTGAAATCAAAATACCCCTGCTGTCAGGGAAGAAGGCGCGTGGTTGTTGTCCCGCGCAAACATACAATAGACCTATTGCGAAAGTATCCTAAAAATTTACAATCCCCAAATGAAATACGAAAACCTCATC
>CAURDG010000071.1:0-7408 GCA_963523555.1 uncultured Cardiobacterium sp. | reverse complement strand
CCGCTTGGCGCGAACCCAGTATTTATCCCGCTTGGCGGGCCCAGTATTTATCCCGCTTGGCGAGCCCAGTATTTATCCCGCTTGGCAAACCCAGCATTTATCCCGCTTGGCACATTTCCTGCTTTGTTTTTCCTATATTTTTTCAAGGGAGTGTCCGATGTTCCAAGATGCCGTTTTTTCGTTATTGCCGCCTGCTGCCCTGCGTTGCTGGCGCCTGGAATGGCTGCTGTTTTTCGCTGTTGCCGCCCTGCTGGTCTGTGTGCTGGCGCTGCCCGTGCCGGAAGACGGCCTGCGCACGTTTCTCTTTTTCTGCGCGGCAAGCTGCATACCGCTCTATCTGCTGTTTTTCTGGCTGTGCGGGCGCAGTTACCGCTGCCTGTCGTTTGCGCTGACGACGCAGGCTCTCGTCATCCGGCGCGGTATCTGGTTCCGCCGCGAAACGGTGGTGCCACGGGTGCGGGTGCAGTATGTGGATGTGCGCCAGGGTCCGCTGGGGCGGCGTTTTGATCTCGCGACGCTGGTGGTGGTCACGGCCGGTTCGCAGCTCGCTTCCGTGAAGCTGGAAGATGTGCCCTATGCCGAAGCGCAGGCAATACGCACGGCATTGGCGGGGGAGTCTCACGATGCGCGCTGATTTCGCCGAAGCGCTTCATGCCACGGAAGAACGCCGCCTGCACCGCTATTCGTGGTGGTTCGTCACGCTGGGCATTTTCTGGCAGTGGATTTGGCTGTTAGCCACCCCGTTACTCATCAACCTTTTTTCTGGCAAGGGGAAAGCACCAACCCTGCTCTGGGTTATAGCGGCTTTAATTGCCGTTCTTTTCATCTGCTGCCTGCTCTATTCCCTGCTGTTTTGCCGTTCGTACCGCTTCGTGGTGCGCGACGGCACGTTGTTTATCCGCTACGGCGTCGTGCTCTACCAGGGGCGCAGTGTGCCGCTGGACAAGGTGCACAATGTGACGCTCACCCGTTCGTTCACGCACCGTCTGCTGGGTGTTGCCGAAGTCACGCTGGAAACGGGCGGTTCGGGTGAGACGGCGGAAGCGCGGCTGCGGGTGCTATCGCTGGCCGATGCCCGTCTGTTTGAAGAACTGACGCTGCGCGAGAAACCGGCGGACGAGGCGGATGACAACCTGCTGCCGCTCGATAACCGCGCCTTGTTGCGCTATGGGCTGCTAAACGATTTCGGCCTGTTCCTCGGCGCAATGTTCGCCCTGCTGGCCTTGTTCCCCGATGAGAAAAGCACGGACTGGTTCGTCATATTGACGCAGGGGCTGTTCAAGCTGCTTTTGCCAGATGACTGGTATCACAGCAGTGCGTCGTGGCTGCTGGTGCTGGTGCTGTCGCTGCTGCTCGGCAAATTGACCATCGTTATCGGTGCATTTTTCAGATACAGCCATTTTTATCTGGGCGAGAGCGACGGCCTGCTCACGCAGCGGCGCGGTCTTTTTTCCCGTGTGGAAAGTCATATGCCGCTTGACCGCATACAGGTATGGCGGGTGCGGCAGGGACCGTTGTACCGCCTGTGCGGGCTGTTTTCCGTGACGGTTGACACCGTCGTTGTGCCAGGGAAACAGGGTGAACGCGGCATCAGCGAACTGCTGCCGCTGGCGGATGCGGCAACCCTCAGCCGCCTGCTCGCGCGCTGGGCAGGCTGCGATCCGTTTGCCGTGCCGCTGCATCCCGTCCACCCGCAGGCAGCGCAGCGGGCTTTCCGCGTGAAAGCCTTGTTACTCGCCATTGGGATAGCGGTTGCGGTGTTCTTCGCCTGGCTGTCCGGTGCGCAAAGGTGGCAGATAGCGCTGCCGCTCATGTGGCTGGCATCCCTGCTCTTCCTGCGCTTTGCCAATGTGCGCCGTTACCGTTATACCGCCTGGACGCTTGCGCACGGCTTCCTGCACTGGCGTAGCGGCTGGCTGTGGCGCAAACACTGCTTCGTGGCAGTGGACAAGGTGCAGGCGCTGCAACTGACGGAAAGCCCGTTCGATCGCCGTTACGGCATGGCAAATCTCGCGGCGGACACGATGGGCGCGGGAATCACCGCGCCGTTTTCCCTGTCGTGGTTGGCAAAGGAAGACGCGGTGTCATTGCTGCATGGGTTAACGGATACGCTGAAAACGCATGATTGAGGCGTCTGCTATCGTCACGAGCCCAGTATTTACGCCGCTTGGCGGGCCCAGTGTTTATCCCGCTTGGCGGCATCCATCCATAAAAAAGCGCTGCCGGTGCAGCGCCTTGTGAGTGGGTGATTTACAGCCCTTTGCAGTTGGCGTAGTAGGTAACGGTCGCCGGCCAGTCGCTGAAGATGCCGATGATGCCGACGTCTTTGGCGAGCACATCGAGGTAGTGGTAGATGTCGCCATCTTTTTTACCGAGGTCTTCCACGCCGGTGAAGTACCAGCCGCCGCCTTTGGCAATCGGGCCGGAGCGTTCCAGTGTCCAGGTGATGAGTTTGAGGCCGTTGTCTTTCGCAGCCTTGGCGTAGTCAGAGACGCCGAATTTGCCGCCGTCGTTTTTGACGAGCATCGGCATTGCCGGCGAGAGGTATTGCAGGCCGAGTTTGCGCCATTCCGGCATTTCTTTGATACGCGGCGCGGTATCCAGGGTTTCGTCGAGGAAGACGGCCTGTTTGCCATAGTCGCCGCCTTTGCTCAGCCAGTAGCGGATGACTTCCGGCTGGAAGGATTGCGGGAACACGTCGCTGGGGTCAACGCCGGCTTCGGCGTAATCGTCGAGCATTTTTTGTGCGTACTGTTCCAGGGTGAAGCCTTCATATGGCATGGCGACAACCGGCTCTTTCAGTTCCGGGGTCATTTTTACGCCGTGGCTTTTGAAGAGGGCGATACTTTCTTTGTGCGTCATCAGTTCGCCGTTTTGCGCATACATTTCGGTGCGCCAGGCAGGGGTGCCCTGCATGTATTCTTCAACGCTGCGCGCGCCTTTGTTGCCGCCGTCCATTTTGCCTTTGAGCGTTTTGAATTCGGCGAGGGTGATGTCCGAGGTGCGGCATTCGACTTCGGCTTCTTTCACCAGTTTGCCGTCAGCATCGTATTCGGCGGGTTTGAACGGCACACTGCATTTGGCGGCCAGCGGGGTGGCGAGGATGTTCGTGGTGTTGTGCAGGTCGTTTTGCGCGTGGCGGCAAACGAGTTCTTTGTCTTTGGTAAAGGCAACGTCGCATTCGAGGATACCTGCCCCTTCACGGATGCCCGCAAGGTAGGAATCGCGGGTGTGTTCCGGGAATTGCAACGCTGCGCCCCGGTGGGCGATGCTGAATGTGCTTCTTTTCGGGGTCTGTTGGGCGCAGGCTTTGAGTTCGTCTTTCAGCGCGCCGTCTTCGAGGTTATCGATGAGGTAGAACGGGCGCACGCCGTAGGTGAGCGGTTCTGCGGCGTAAGCGGCAGTAGCGAGGGCGGCACAGACAGCCAGGGTGAGGGAACGTGTCATTTTGTTACTCCGGTGTGTAAATCCGCGCGCATTTTAGGCGCTTTCCACGCGTTGTCCACAACTTTTTCACAGCGATTCACCGCTATAATGTGGGTTTTCGCTTTATTGGAATGTGTTATGCAAAAAACGCTGTTATTCACGCTCGCCGTCCTGCTCTCCGGTTGCGCTGCCGATGGCCGTGTCTCGGAAAATCTGGCGCGGGAAATTGTCTCGCCGCTGGTTGACCAGCAATGCCGCTCCCAGCTCAACAAGCGCCAGGAATGGCAGATTGCTTCCGCCCTGATGGGCAACGAGGTGAAAAGCCAGTGGGAAAACAAGATTTGCGGCTGCGTCAGCGAGGAAGCGCCAGCGAATATGACGAATCAGGAGATGTTGCAGGTCATCAATCCCGCCACGCGTAATCAGGCGGTCGCCAATGTCGCCGTGAAAACGCTTAGCGCCTGCATCAAGCGGGTATTGCACTGATGCGGGCGCAATGGCGCGAGGTGTTACGGCAGGCTGTGGGCAATCCTGCCGCTGATTTTCACCCCGGACAATGGGAAGCGATGGATGCGCTCGTCAATCAGCGCAAGAAGTTATTGGTGGTCGAGCGCACCGGCTGGGGGAAAAGCCTGGTCTATTTCCTGAGCGCCAAAATGATGCGCGAAAAAGGCATGGGGCCGACCATCATCATTTCCCCACTGCTGGCTTTGATGCGTAACCAGATTGCATCGGCGCGCCGCTTTGGCGTGACAGCCGCCAGCATCAATTCCACCAACACCGAGGAATGGGATGCCGTCTCCGCCCGCCTGCACCGTGATGAAATCGACTGCCTGCTGATTTCACCGGAGCGTTTGGCGAATGACGGCTTCGTCAGCCAGGTACTCAATCCGGTGATTAACCGCATCGCCATGCTGGTTATCGATGAAGCCCACTGCATCTCCGACTGGGGGCACGACTTCCGCCCCGATTACCGCCGCATCGGCAATATCCTGCGCCTGTTGCCAGTCAATACCCCGGTACTGTGCACCACGGCGACCGCCAATGACCGCGTCGTTGCCGATATCCGCGCACAAATTGGCGATATCGAAATCCAGCGCGGCACACTGGTACGCGACAATCTCTACCTGCAAACCCTGTACCTGCCCGATCAGGCGGCGCGCCTTGCCTGGCTGGCACAAATGCTGCCGAAGCTGCACCATCCCGCCATCATCTACACCCTGACCGTGAACGACAGCGAATACGTCGCCACCTGGTTACAGCAAAACGGCATCCGCGCCGAAGCCTACTACGGCACGATGGATAACAGCAGCCCTGCCGATAGCAACGCCCGCCGCGAACAGCTGGAAAGCCAGCTCTACCGCCACGAATTACAGGCACTCGTCGCCACCAGCGCCCTCGGCATGGGTTATGACCAGCCCGACCTCAGCTTCATCTGCCATTACCAGATGCCCGGCTCGGTAATCGCCTATTACCAGCAAGTGGGCCGGGCCGGACGCGGCATCGCGCAGGCGGCTGGCGTCCTGATGTCCGGCACGGAAGACAGCGAAATCCACGCATATTTCCGCCGCAGCGCCTTCCCGCCGGAACAACACGTCCGCGAAATCCTGAGCGCCCTGGAACAAAGCGACGGCCTCAACCTGCGCGAAATCGAAGCGTGTTGCAACCTGCGCCGGGGGCAAATCGAAAAAGTCCTGAAACTGCTTGGCGTCGAAAACCCCGCGCCAGTTATCAAAGTCGGCGGCCAGTGGCGGCGCACAGCCACCCCTTACCAGATGGATCACGCGCGCATCGCCCGCCTCACCGCACAGCGCGAACAAGAATGGGCGCAGATGCAGGACTACCTGCACAGCAAAACCTGCCGCATGAATTTCCTGCGTAGCGCGCTGGACGACAAACCCGAAGCCCCTTGCGGCAAATGTGACAACTGCCTCGGCAAACCGCCACTGACGGTACAACTCGATCCGGCTTTGGTTGCACAAGCGGCTGCTTACCTGCGCGACCTGACCCTCCCCATCAAACCGCGCCGGCAAATCAGCGGCAACCCCCTGCAACAATACCGCTTCCCGCCCTACCTCAAAGAGCTTGCCGCCCAAGAAGGGCGCATCCTTGCCCGCTGGAACAACGGTGCCTGGGGACGGCTGATAGCGGAAGGCAAACACGGCGGCCATTTCAGCGACGAACTGGTCGCGGCAATGGCGGACATGATTAACAAACGCTGGCGTCCCGATCCTGCGCCGCAGTGGGTCTGCGCCATCCCCTCCCTGCGCCACCCCGCACTCGTCCCCGACTTCGCCCGCCGCCTCGCCGCCCGCCTGAATCTCCCCTACATTGACGCCCTGCACAAGGTGCGCGACAACCCGCCGCAAAAAGAACAAAACAACAGCTACCACCAATGCGCCAACCTTGACGGCGTCTTTGCCGTTGTCGCCGGCATTCCGCACACCCCGGTACTGCTCATTGACGACATCACCGACTCTGGCTGGACATTCACCATCGCCGCCGCCCTGCTGCGCCAGGCAGGCAGCGGCGTCGTCTATCCTGCCGCCCTCGCCACCTCCGCCAACAAAGACTGACCATGAACCCCACCACCCAGGCCATCCTGCTGCTCACCGCCCACCTCGACAAACACGACGCGAGAAAACCTCTTAGCCCGGCAGAGTGGGGCCGCCTCGCCGCCCACCTGCACCGCCACCAGCACACCCCGGCCGACCTGCTGCAACACGCCTTGCGCGACCTGCTCGACGGCTGGGCGGATAAAACCGTCAGCATCGACCGCCTTGAAAAACTGCTACAACGCGGCAGCGGTCTCGCCATCGCCCTGGAAAAATGGCAGCGGGCTGGTCTTTGCATCCTCACCCGCGCCGATACGGCCTACCCGCAACGCCTGAAAAAACACCTCGGCGCCAGCGCGCCGCCCTTCTTTCACGCCATCGGCAACCTGGCGCTCGCCAACCCGCCGCAGGCACTGGCCGTTGTTGGCTCGCGCAACGCCAACCCTGCCGACCTCAAAGCTACTGCCGAGCTTGCCAGACGCGCCGCCCAGGCACACATCACCATCAACTCCGGCGGTGCGCGCGGCGTGGACGAAGCCGCCATGTGCGCCGCACTCGATGCGGGCGGATACAGCGTCGGCATCCTCGCCGACAGCCTGCTGCGTGCCAGTACCAGCCGCAAATGGCGCACCGCCCTGCAAGCGGGACAGTTGCTACTCCTCACCACCTGCCACCCCGAAGCCGCCTTCAACAGCGGCAACGCGATGGCGCGTAACCGCTACATCTACACCATGAGCGACGCTGCCGCCGTCATCCACGCCGGACAAAAAGGCGGCACCATCAGTGGCGCAGGCGAAAACCTCAAACACCACTGGGTGCCGCTCTGGGTCAAACCCAGCGACGACCCCGTCGCAGCAAACGCCGCCCTCGTCGCCCAAGGCGGCTACTGGCTGCCCGCAGACGGCAACATCAGCGCCCTGCTTGCCACCACTGCCAGCAGCCAAAGCAGCCTGCCAATAGAAGGCCCGCCAGACAACGCCGCATCCGCCGCTGCTGCCGAAACCGCAGCGGACGCCGTTTCCACACAAACCGAACTGCCTGGCACACCGCCCGCCGCAGAAAAAACAGAAAAAAAGCCCCGCCACCGCAACAAAAAAGCCACGCCGGAACTCATCACCACCTTTACCCTGCCCGACCTCTACCAAACCTTCCTTGCTGCCCTGCCGAAAGACGCCGAATTTGGCCACACCGCCTTACTTGCTCAACTCAAAAGCCTCAGCATACGCAGGGTACAACTTCTGGACTGGCTGAAACGCGCCGTCGCCGAAAACATCCTCGAACGCAAAGAACGCCCTGTCCGTTACCGCTTCACCGAGCCGGACATCTTCCCGCAGGACGGACAGGCTCCGCACCGTTGAGACAACGGGTTGACCCAGTGTTTATCCCGCTTGGCGGCAAAGCCAGTGTTTATCCCGCTTGGCGGCAAA